>NZ_JBEXKG010000013.1:0-88978 GCF_040609555.1 Streptomyces sp. NPDC004658 | reverse complement strand
GCCACGCCGTCCAGGCAGCGGGAGAGCTGCTCGGCCAGCCGCAGGGTCACCGCACCGCCCGGCGCGACGGCCACCGGCGCGAGGACGGCGAACAGCCAGCCGCCGCCCGTCACCCCGGCCGCCGCCCGGCACCCGACGACGGAGGCCAGGGCCAGCGAGGCCAGCGCCAGCGCCAGCCCGGGCAGCAGCCAGGCCGCCGCGGCCGGGGCACCCGAGGCGGGCAGCAGCAGCCCGGTGAGGGTCAGCAGCGGCAGGCTCACCGCGAGCACGGCGACCGTACGGGTGAGCGCGAGCCGCAGCCCGCCGCCCGGGGTGGCCGCGGCGACCTCGTGCAGGGGGTCCGCGTGCGGCCCGTAGGACAGGGCGACCCCGGCGACGGGCACCACGGGGGCGACGGCCAGCAGCAGCGCACGTGCCCCGGGGAACCCCGCCCCGTACGACAGGGCCGGCGCGGCCACGGCCACACCCAGCACGGCCGGCAGCCAGGCGCCGCGCACGGCGGGCCCGGCGGCCCACAGCAGCCGGGCGAGCCGCGGCAGGCGGGCCTCCGGCGCCGGCGCCGCACCGGCCCGCGCGGCGACCGGTTCCGCCGCTCCGGCCGCCCCCGGCGCCGACTCCAGCACCGCCGCCCGTACCGCCGTCAGGACCGTCCCCGCCGCCGTGCCGCGGACCGCGGCCGACACCCGGGACGCGCACCTCGCGCAGTCCTCCACGTGCTTCTCCAGGGACCAGGCCTCCGGGTCCGCCAGGGTGCCCTCGGCGTACCGGGTGACCTGGCCGTCGGGGACGTGCCACCGGTGGCTGTCGCGGTGGGTCATGCCGTGCCTCCCAACGGGGACGGGTTCAGCCGGGCCAGCGCCTCGCGCAGTTCCGCGCGGGCGCGGCGGGCCCGGGACTTGACCGTGCCCTCCGGTATGCCGAGGAGCCGGGCCGCCTCACGGGTGCTCAGCCCGTCGACGACCGTCGCCCGCAGCACCTCCCGCAGCTCGGGGGAGATCCGGCCGAGCGCGGTGCCGACGTCGCCGTACTCCAGACCCGCCAGCACCCGCTCCTCGGCCGACGGCGCGGCGGCGGACTCGTACCCCCCGGAGGACTCCGGCTCCGGCAGCGGTCCCGCGACCCGCGCGGCCCGCTCCTGCGCCCGCCGCGCGTCGACCAGCCGGCGCGCGGCGATCGTCCACAGCCAGCCGCCGGCCTCCTGCCCGCGGTGCCCGGCCGCCGACCGCCACACCGTGACGAACGTGTCCTGGAGCACCTCCCGCACCAGCTCCGGGTCGGCGCACCGGCGCGTCAGCCGCGCGTGCAGCCACCCGGCGTGCCGGTCGTACAGGGCGGCCATCGCCGGGGCGTCCCCCCGCGCGACGGCCCGCAGCAGGGCCGCGTCCCCGCCGCTCCCGTCGTCCTTCTCCCGCTGGCCCCCCATGGGGCGGAACAGTCTCACACCCCCTCTATCGATCACCGCGGCGGTGCCGGATCACCCGGATCGCCCCGGCGCCGGTTTTTGCCGCGCGTGGCGGCGGGCTCACGGGGTAGGCCTGCCGTAACCCCGTCCAAAGCCGCAGCATCCGCACACCGACAAGGAGGCCCCCGTGGCCGCACCGGCCCGACTCACGATCCCGGCCCAGCACAAACCCGTGGCGGAGCCGTCCGCCGAGACCGACGTGGCGCGGCTGTGCGTCTTCAGCGCGGAGAGCGCGTGCGCGCAGGCGCCGCTGACCAGCGAGCCGCCCCTGCCCGACGCCGAGCCCCTGACCAGCGAGCCCCCGCTCGCCGAGGCCGCCCCGCTGACCAGCGAGTCCGACCCGGTCCCTGACTCCTTCGCGCCGGGGCTGTAGATGGCCGCGGCGCCCGACGAGCACTCCGACGAACACCCCGCGGACCTCGCCCGGCTCGCCGAGCTGCACGGGGTCGCCACCACCTACCGCCCCGCACCGGACCGCACCGTCCAGGTCCCCGCCTCCGCCGTGACCGCCGCCCTCGCCGCTCTCGGCGTCGACGCGGCCGGACCGGACGCCGTGCGCGCCGCCCTCGCCGCCCGGGAACGCGAGCTGCGCGAGCGCCTCCTGCCGCCGACGGTGGTCCAGTGGTCCGGCGAGGAACCGCCCGCCGCACTCACCGCGCTGCCCGCCGGCACCCGGCTGCGGGTCCGCACCGAGGACGGGGAGGAACGGGACGGCACCGGGGACCTTCCGCTCGGCGTCCACCGGCTGACCGCCGCCGCACCCGACGGGCGGACCGGTGAGGCGTGCCTCGTCGTCGCCCCGGACCGGCTGCCCGCCCCGCACGGCCGCTCCTACGGCCTCCTCGTCCAGCTGTACTCCCTGCTCTCCCGTCGCTCCTGGGGCATGGGCGACCTCGCCGACCTCGCCGAGCTGGCCGGCTGGGCCGGACGCACCGCCGGCGCCGGGTTCGTCCAGGTCAACCCGCTGCACGCGGCCGTACCCGGCGCGCCCACCGACCCCTCCCCGTACCGCCCCTCCTCCCGCCGCTTCCCCGACCCCGTCCACCTGCGGATCGAGGACGTGCCCGAGTACGCCTACGCCGAGGACCGCGAGCGGCTCGGCGAGCTGCTGGAGCGGGCCGGACGGCTGCGCGCCGATGTCCTGGACAAGGGCGCCCTCATCGACCGGGACGCGGTGTGGGAGCTGAAGCGGGAGGCACTGGAGCTGGTCGCGCGGGTCCCCCTCGGGCCCGGCCGCCAGGCCGCCTACGACGCCTTCCGCGCCGCCCACGGCCAGGCCCTGGACGACCACGCCACCTGGTGCGCCCTCGCCGAGGTGCACGGCTCCGACTGGCACCGCTGGCCGGACGGGCTGCGCGACCCCCGCTCGGCCGCCACCGTCCGGGCGCGCGGGGAACTCGCCGACCGGGTCGAGTTCCACACCCGCCTCGCCTGGCTCACCGACGGCCAGCTCCGCGCCGCCCAGCGCGCCGCCCGCGAGGCCGGCATGCCCGTCGGGATCGTGCACGACCTCGCCGTCGGCGTGCACCCGGCGGGCGCCGACGCCTGGGCCCAGCAGGACGTGTTCGCCGCCGGGATGTCCGTCGGCGCCCCGCCGGACGCCTTCAACGCCCGCGGCCAGGACTGGGGTCTGCCGCCCTGGCGCCCCGACCGGCTCGCCGCGACCGGCCACGCCCCCTACCGCGACCTCCTGCGCGCCCTGTTCCGCTACGCCGGCGCCCTGCGCATCGACCACGTCATGGGCCTGTTCCGGCTCTGGTGGGTCCCCCAGGGCAGCCCGCCCACCGACGGCACCTACGTCCGTTACGACGCCGACGCCATGCTCGCGATCCTGGCCCTGGAAGCGAGCCGCGCGGGCGCCGTCGTGATCGGCGAGGACCTCGGCACCGTCGAGCCCGGCGTGCGCGAGACGCTCCAGCGGCGCGGGGTGCTCGGCACCTCCGTGCTCTGGTTCGAACGGGACTGGGAGGGCGACGGCCGTCCGCTGCCGCCCGAGCGCTGGCGCGCCGACTGCCTGGCCACCGCCACCACCCACGACCTGCCGCCCACCGCCGCCCGGCTCACCGGCGACCACGTCGAGCTGCGCGACCGGCTCGGCCTGCTGACCCGTTCGGCCGCCGAGGAACGCGCGGAGGCCGCCGCCGACACCGCGGAGTGGCTCGCCCTGCTCGGCAGCCTCGGTCTGCTCGACAGCCCGGCGGCCGGACCGCCCGGCTCCGACGAGGAGGAGGAGATCCGCGCCGTCCACCGCTTCCTGCTGCGCACCCCCGCCCGGCTGATCGGCGTCTGGCTCCCGGACGGCATCGGCGACCGCCGCCCGCAGAACCTGCCGGGCACCTGGGACCAGTACCCGAACTGGCGGCTGCCCCTCGCCGGCGCCGACGGCCGCCCGGTACCGCTGGAGGACCTGGTGGCCTCACCCCGGCTCAGGGCCCTGCTGGAGGTGCTCCGCTGACCGGCTCCCCTCCCCGTACGGGCACCCCGGCCGCGCGGCCCCGACGGCGGTTCGCTAACTTGATTTCCGTGGACAAGAAGAACGCCCTGCGCGCCGGCGCCCTGGCCGCCGGTACGACGCTGATGATGCTGCTCATGTCGTCCCCCGCGCTCGCGCTGACCCGCGACGACGGCGACGACCCCGGCAAGGGCCTGAGCGTCATCGAGACGCTGGGCCTCTACGTCTTCGCCCCGGTGGTGCTGTTCCTGGTCATCGCCGGCCTGGTGATGGCCCTCGACAAGTCCCGGGCCAAGAAGGACACCACCTCGTCCAACATCAACGTCAAGTCCGACGCACAGGCCAAGGCCTGAGCGACCGTCGGTTCGTTCGCCGGGGGCGCCGGTCCTCCCGTCGGTACGCGCGCACGCCGTACCCGGGTGGGACGCCGGCGCCCCCGGCGTTCTTTCCCGCCCGGCCCGTCAGGGGTTCGGCGCGGTCAGATAGCGCTGCACCGTCGGGCCCAGCCACGCCACCAGCTCCTCGCGGGGCAGCGCGCGGGCCGGCGGCAGCCGCAGCACATAGCGGGTGAGGGCCAGCCCGAGGAGCTGGGCGGCGCACAGCGCGGCCCGCGCGGGGACCTGCTCGGGGTCCGGGCACACCTGGCGCGCCACCGGCAGCAGCTGCTCCCGGAAGATGCCCTGCATCCGCTCGGCCCCGGCCTCGTTGGTGGCCCCGACCCGCAGGACGGCCGTCAGCTCCTCGTTCTCCTCCCACAGGTCGAGGAAGTGGGCCACCAGGGTGCGGCCCACGTCGTCGCGGGGCACCTGCGCCAGGTCGGGCAGCCGCAGATCGAGCGCGACGGCCGCGGCGAACAGGCCTTCCTTGCTGCGGAAGTACCGCATCACCATGGACGGGTCGATCCGTGCGTCCTTGGCGATGGCCCGGATGGTGGCCCGTTCGTAGCCGTCGGCGGCGAAGCGGTCGCGGGCGGCGGCGAGGATGGCGGCGCGGGTGGCGTCGGAGCGGCGTGCAGGCATGCCAACGAGCGTAGGCCCACCGTTGTGGGCCAACAAGTGTTGACTGGCGGGTGTCCCGGAGTGGTCCCGGAGTGACGGTCAGGTCAACGCTTGTTGGCCAACAGGTGTTGACTCCGTCGCGTACCCCGGCCTACCGTTGCCAACAAGTGTTGACCCACAACCGTTGGCCAACACGCGTAGGCACCCTAGGAGGCCACCATGACCGGCATCACGGGCTCCCCCAGCACTCCTGGCACCGCTCGCACTCCTGGCACTCCTGGCACTCCTGGCACTCCTGGCATTCCCGCCGGCACCCCCGACCCGCGCATCCTCGTCGTCGGATCCGGCCCCACCGGCCTCCTCCTCGCCGGTGACCTCGCGACCGCCGGCATCCCGGTCACCGTGATCGAAAGGCGCCCGCACAAGATCAGCAATCTCTCCCGCGCCTTCGTCCTGCACGCCCGCACCCTCGAACAGCTCGACGCCCGCGGTCTCGCCGACGGCCTGGAGTCAGCGGGGCAGCCGCTGGACCGGCTCCGCCTCTTCGGCCGGCTCACCGTCGACCTCTCCACGCTCCCCTCCCGCTACCGCCACCTCCTCGTCCTCCCGCAGTACGAGGTCGAGAAGGCGCTGGAGCGGCGGGCGGTCGAGGCGGGAGCGGAGTTCCGGTACGAGACGGAGCTGACCGGGCTCACCCAGGACGCGGACGGGGTGACCGTCGAGGTCCGCGGGCCGCAGGGCCGTACGCGGACCATGCGGGCCGCCTACGTCGTCGGCGCGGACGGCATGCGCAGCGCCGTGCGGCAGGCGATCGGCTTGCCGTTCCCGGGCCGGTCGGTGATCCGGTCCGTCGTGCTCGCCGACGTCCGGCTCGCCGAGCCGCCGCCGACCCTGCTCACCGTCAACGCGGTCGGCGACGCGTTCGCCTTCCTCGCGCCCTTCGGCGACGGCTACCACCGGGTGATCGGCTGGCACCGGGGCCGCAACGTCCCGGACAGCGAGCCGCTGGACCTCGCCGAGATCAAGGAGATCACCCGCCTCGCCCTGGGCCGGGACTTCGGGATGCACGACGCCCGGTGGATGTCCCGCTTCCACAGCGACGAGCGCCAGGCACCGGCCTACCGGGCCGGACGGGTCTTCCTGGCCGGGGACGCCGCGCACGTGCACACCCCGGCCGGCGGCCAGGGCATGAACACCGGTCTGCAGGACGCCGCCAACCTGAGCTGGAAGCTGGCCGCGGTGGCCGGCGGTCACGCGGATCCCGCACTGCTCGACACCTACCAGGCCGAGCGGCACCCCGTCGGCCGGGCCGTGCTGCGCAGCAGCGGCGGGATCGTCCGCCTCGCGATGGCCAAGCGGCCCTGGACGCTGGCGGCGCGCGCGGCCCTCACCGCGTTCCTCGACACGGTCGGCCCGGCCCGGCGCAAGGTCGCCGGCCAGATCACCGGCATCGGCTACCGCTACCCCGCGCCCCGCGGCACCCACCCGTTCACCGGCGCCCGCGTCCCGGACGTGGACCTGGCGGGCGGCGGCCGGCTGTACGAGGCGCTGCGCGGCGGACGGTTCGTGCTGATCACCCCGGAGCCGTACGAGGCGGGGCCCGGCCGCGCGGACCGGCTGACGGCGGCCCGCTGGGCGAGCGGCCGTCGCACCACGGTGCTGGTGCGCCCCGACGGCTACGCGGCCTGGGCCGCCGACTCGGCCGGTCCGGCGGAGACCGAGGCGGCGCTCGCCCGCCACCTCGGTCCCGCGGCTCCCGCCGGCCCCGCCGAGTGACACGCGGTGACGGCTACGACGGCTGCTCGGCCGTCGCGTCCAGCAGCTTCCGCAGCAGGCCGGCCAGATGGCCGGCCTCCTCGGCGTCCAGGGCGGACAGGGCGGCGCTCTCCTCCGCCAGCCCGGCGCCCACCGCCTCGTCGATCAGCCGCAGCCCCTCCTCGGTGAGGGTCACCTGCAGCCCGCGCCGGTCGTGCGGGTCCGGGGAGCGGCGCAGCAGCCCGGCCCGCTCCAGCTTGTCGAGCCGGCCGGTCATCCCGCCGGTGGTGAGCATGAGCGCGGCCGACAGCTCGCGGGGCGAGAGGGTGTACGGCTCGCCGGACCTGCGCAGGGTGGCCAGGACGTCGAACTCGCCCCGGGAGATGCCGTAGGGCCTGTACGCCCTCTCCATGCGGTCGCCCATCGCGCGCGAGATCCGGAAGATCCGGCCGAACACCTCCATCGCCCGGGAGTCCAGTTCGGGCCGCACGCGCGCCCACTGCTCGATGATCGCGTCGACGGTGTCCGCGGGCTGTGGCTGCATGCGGCGAGTATCGGCCCGGTTCCGCTCGCCCACAAGAAAGGCACCGGTGGCTGAGTGGCGTGCAAGCGAGTACGCGGCGGGTGCCGGACGGTCACGGTCCGTCGCCGCCCGAGATGCTGACTCATCTCAGGGCGGTTAGCGTGAAGTGAAAGGGCCGCGATCAGGGGTGTGCCCGCCGCAGGCGGCGAGTGCCCCACTCACCGGGGCCGGCAGCCGAAGTGGCCAGGCCGCTGCTCGTCCCCCCGCGGCAACACCTACGACCGCGCCGTGCCACGTTCGCACCGCGGCCGCGGCCATCGCCCCCGGACCGGAAACCCCGCGAGGGCGTGGAAGGAAGGTAGGCCCATGACAGTACGTAGCGCGAGGCGTCTCTTCGCGGTGTCCGCCGCCGGCGTCCTCCTGGCGGGTGGTGCCGCGATCGGTACGGCGGGTACGGCCTCGGCGGCGACCCCGCACCAGGTCACGACCAACCGCGGCTGCTTCGACCGCGGCTTCGGGTTCAACAACTGCTACGGCAACGGCTTCTACAACAACGGCTTCCGCAACGGCTTCTACGGCCCGGGGTTCGTCCCCGGCTTCGGCGGCGGCGTCGTGGTGGTCGTCGTCGGCTGACAGCCGATCACGGTCCCGGACCGCTGAACCCGAGTCACGGTCCCGCACCCCCGAACCCACCCCGATGCCGGACGGGCCAGGCCCGCCCGGCATCGGTATGCCGCCGGCTACTCGGCGGAGCCCGCCGCGTCCGCCGCCTGGGCCTTCAGGGCCCGTTCGACGCCCGCGCGGGACTCCGAGACGAGGCGGCGCAGGGCCGCGGTCGGCTCGGCCGAGGCCAGCCAGGCGTCCGTCTTGGCCAGGGTCTCCTCGGAGACCTGGATGGACGGGTAGAGGCCGATCGCGATCTGCTGGGCGATCTCGTGCGAACGGGAGTCCCAGATGCCCTTGAGGACCTCGAAGTACTTGTCCGTGTAGGGCGCGAGCAGTTCCCGCTGGTCGGTCTGCACGAAGCCGCCGATCACGGCCTCCTGCACGGCGTTCGGCAGCTTGTCGGAGTCGATGACCGAGGACCAGGCCTCCGCCTTCGCCTCCGGCGTCGGGCGGGCCGCGCGGGCGGTGGCCGCGTGCCGCTCGCCGGCCGCCGTCTTGTCCCGCTCGTACTCGCCCGCGATCTCCGCCTCGTCGTACCGGCCGACGGCCGCGAGCCGCTGGACGAACGCCCAGCGCAGCTCCGTGTCCACGGCCAGGCCCTCGACGGTCTGCGTGCCGTCGAGGAGCGCCTCCAGCAGGTCCAGCTGCTCGGGGGTGCGCGCGGTCGCCGCGAAGGCGCGCGCCCAGGCGAGCTGGTGGTCGCTGCCCGGCTCGGCCGCGCGCAGGTGGGCCAGCGTGGCGTCGGTCCAGCGGGTCAGCAGGGCCTCGCGGGCGGCCGGGGCGGCGTACAGGTCGATGGCCAGCTTGACCTGGCGGTGCAGGGACTGCACGACACCGATGTCGGACTCCTTGCCGATGCCGGACAGCACCAGGGAGAGGTAGTCGCGGGTGGCCAGCTCGGCGTCCCGCGTCATGTCCCAGGCCGACGCCCAGCACAGGGCCCGCGGCAGGGACGCCTCGAAGTCGCCGAGGTGCTCGGTGACGGCCTTCAGGGACTCCTCGTCCAGGCGGACCTTGGCGTACGACAGGTCGTCGTCGTTGAGCAGGATCACCGTCGGGCGGCGCTTGCCCGTGAGCTGCGGTACGGCCGTCAGCTCACCGTCCACGTCCAGCTCGATCCGCTCGGTGCGCACCAGCTTGCCGGCGTCGGACAGGTCGTACAGGCCGATCGCGATGCGGTGCGGGCGCAGGGTCGGCTCGCCCTTGGCGCCGGCCGGGAGCGCGGGGGCCTCCTGGCGGACGGCGAAGGAGGTGATCAGGCCCTCGGCGTCGGTCTCCACCTCCGGGCGGAGGATGTTGATGCCGGCGGTCTCCAGCCACTTCTTCGACCAGGTCTTCAGGTCGCGGCCGGAGGTCTCCTCCAGGGCGCCCAGCAGGTCGGACAGGCGCGTGTTGCCGAACGCGTGCGCCTTGAAGTACGCCTGCACGCCCTTGAAGAACTCGTCCTCGCCGACGTAGGCGACGAGCTGCTTCAGGACGGAGGCGCCCTTGGCGTACGTGATGCCGTCGAAGTTGACGAGGACGTCGTCCAGGTCGCGGATGTCCGCCATGATCGGGTGCGTCGACGGCAGCTGGTCCTGCCGGTACGCCCAGGTCTTCATCGAGTTCGCGAACGTGGTCCACGAGTGCGGCCAGCGCGAGCCGGGGGCCGCGGCCTGGCAGGCGATGGAGGTGTAGGTGGCGAACGACTCGTTCAGCCACAGGTCGTTCCACCACTCCATGGTGACCAGGTCGCCGAACCACATGTGGGCCAGCTCGTGCAGGATGGTCTCCGCGCGGACCTCGTACGCCGCGTCGGTCACCTTGGACCGGAAGACGTACTGGTCGCGGATGGTCACCGCGCCCGCGTTCTCCATCGCGCCCGCGTTGAACTCGGGCACGAAGAGCTGGTCGTACTTCTTGAACGGGTAGGCGTAGTCGAACTTCTCCTGGAACCAGTCGAAGCCCTGCCGGGTGACCTCGAAGATCGCGTCGGAGTCCAGGAACTCGGCGAGCGAGGGCCGGCAGTAGATGCCGAGCGGCACGGACTGCCCGTCCTTCTCGTACACGCTGTGCACGGAGTGGTACGGGCCGACGATCAGCGCGGTGATGTACGTCGAGATCCGCGGGGTCGGCTCGAAGACCCAGACGTTGTCCTTCGGCTCCGGGGTCGGCGAGTTGGAGATGACCGTCCAGCCCTCGGGCGCCCTCACGGTGAACTGGAAGGTGGCCTTCAGGTCCGGCTGCTCGAAGGAGGCGAAGACGCGGCGGGCGTCCGGGACCTCGAACTGGGTGTACAGGTAGGCCTGGTCGTCGACCGGGTCGACGAACCTGTGCAGGCCCTCGCCGGTGTTGGTGTAGGCGCAGTCCGCGACGACCCGCAGGACGTTGGGCCCCTCCAGCAGCCCGGGCAGCGCGATCCGCGAGTCCTTGAAGACCTCGGCGGCGTCCAGCTGGTCGCCGTTGAGGACCACCTCGTGGACGGCCGGGGCCACCAGGTCGATGAAGGACTCGGCACCACCGCGGGCCACGTCGAAGCGCACCGTGGTCACGGACCGGTAGGTGCCGCCCTCCTGCGCGCCGGAGAGGTCGAGATCGATCTCGTACGAGTCAACGGTGAGCAGCTCGGCCCGCTGCTGCGCCTCTTCGCGAGTCAGGTTTGTGCCAGGCACGCGGTCATCTCCTCGTTATGTGTCGGTTGCGCCATCCTTCCATGGGAGCGAGGGGGAACGCGATGTCCGTATCCCGCCGGTCAGCGCGTCGCCGGAACCGGACGCTGGACGCATGACGACGACACACACGGCACGCCCCATCGGCCCGGCCGTCCTGAAGGAGCTGCGCACCGCCGACGACGCCGGCCGACCCCCGGTTCCGGTGACCGACGAGGAGGGCGGCGCCCCGCTGCGCTGCTGCCTGCGCCACAGCGTGCCCGGCGAGCGGATCGCCCTGGTCTCCTACGCGCCGCTGCGCCGCTGGGCGGCCGGGACCGGCGCCGACCCGGGGGCCTACGACGAGCAGGGACCGGTCTTCGTCCACGCCGAGGAGTGCGCGGGCCCGGCCGGCGACGCCCTGCCCTTCACCAACTCCCACCGCGTCCTGCGCCGCTACTCGGCCGACGGCCGCATCCTCGGCGGCCGGCTGGTGGAGCACGCGGACGCCTTCGACCCCGCCCTCACGGAGGCCTTCGCCGACCCGGACGTGGCGATGGTGCACGTGCGGGCGGTGGAGTACGGGTGCTTCCTGTACGAGGTGCGACGGGGGTAGGCCCCGCGGGCGCGGCGCATGCGGAAAGGGGCGGCCGTAAGCGGCCGCCCCTCGTCGCGGGTGCGGGTTACCTCGCCGACAGCTCCGCCGCCACCAGTTCCGCGATCTGGACCGCGTTCAGCGCGGCGCCCTTGCGGAGGTTGTCGTTGGAGATGAACAGGGCGAGGCCGTTGTCCACCGTCTCGTCGCGGCGGATGCGGCCGACGTACGAGGGGTCCTGGCCGGCCGCCTGGAGCGGCGTCGGGATGTCGGAGAGCGCCACGCCGGGGGCGCCGGAGAGCAGCTCGGTGGCGCGCTCCGGGGAGATCGGCCGGGCGAAGCGGGCGTTGACCTGGAGCGAGTGGCCGGAGAACACCGGGACGCGCACGCAGGTGCCGGAGACCTTCAGACCGGGGATCTCCAGGATCTTGCGGGACTCGTTGCGCAGCTTCTGCTCCTCGTCGGTCTCGTTGAGACCGTCGTCGACGAGGTTGCCGGCGAAGGGCAGCACGTTGAAGGCGATGGTGCGCTTGTAGACCTGCGGCTCGGGGAAGTCGACCGCCGCGCCGTCGTGGGTGAGCTTGTCCGCCTCGGCGGCCACCTTCTGCACCTGGCCGTGCAGCTCGGCCACGCCCGCGAGACCCGAGCCGGACACCGCCTGGTAGGTGGCGACGACCAGCGCCTCCAGGCCGGCCTCCTCGTGCAGCGGCTTGAGCACCGGCATCGCGGCCATCGTGGTGCAGTTCGGGTTGGCGATGATGCCCTTGGGGCGGTCGGCGATCGCGTGCGGGTTGACCTCGGAGACCACCAGCGGGACCTCGGGGTCCTTGCGCCAGGCGGAGGAGTTGTCGATCACGACGGCGCCCTGGGAGGCGACCTTTTCGGCCAGTGCCTTGGAGGTCGTGCCGCCCGCGGAGAAGAGCACGATGTCCAGGCCGGTGTAGTCGGCGGTCGCCGCGTCCTCCACCGTCACGCCGTCCAGCACGGTCCCGGCGGAACGGGCCGAGGCGAACAGGCGCAGCTTCGTGACCGGGAAGTTCCGCTCCGTGAGGATCCTGCGCATGACCGTGCCCACCTGACCGGTGGCTCCGACGATTCCGACCCTCACAGCGACTCCCTCAATGTGTCTCTTGCCTGACCGGGGCGTTTCCATCATGCGGCCGACCCCGGTCCACCTGTCCAATTCTTTGCCGCGCGTGCCCGAAGAGTGGGACACGCGCGCCCGGCGGACGGTTCCGCACCTGCGCCGGGCACCCGGCCGGGCTGAAGGAATTCCCTCCTCGGGGGGCCCGCGCCGGAAGCTGTGCTGTCCCGTCCCTGCCCGTCCGGGTCGGGGCCATACGAGGGTGTGACGTACGCCTCTGAAGACGTCCGGCGCCGGCCGAACGTTTCGGCCCGCCGCCACGTCGTAGGGGCAAACGCGTGAGGGGGTGGCTTGTGCTGCGCGGAAGGACGCGCCGCGACCGAGGGGCGGCGTACGCCGCCGGTGCGGACGGTACCGGCGACGATCCGCTGGACGCGGCCCAGGAACGCCGGGTGCGGGCGGTGCTGGCGCTCGGCGGCGTGCCGCAGTCGGACCTGCCGGACGGGGTGCAGCAGGTCCGGCTGCGGCTGCTGGAGCGGGCCGCGAGCGGTCGTGAGGCGCCGCGGGACGTGTCGGCGTGGGCGGCGGTGGTCGCCTCCAACCTGGCCATGGACTGGCACCGGGCCAAGCGGCGCCAGGAGCGGCTGGGGGAGCGGCTGGCCGCGCTGCGCGCGCCCGAGCACGCCTCCGGCGAGGAGACCAGCCTGCTGTCCCTCGCCGTCGCCCGGGGGCTGGACGAGCTGCCGGCCGCCCAGCGGCAGGTGGTCGTGCTGCGCTTCTTCGCGGACCTTCCGGTGCGGGACATCGCCGAGGAGCTGGGCATCCCGGAGGGAACGGTCAAGAGCAGGCTGCACACGGCGGTCCGCGCACTGCGCGACCGGCTGCACGAGGACGAGGTGGCGTGACATGACCGCCGGACACGAGGACGCGTGGGGCGCCGAACGCGCCGGAGGACACGGGGAACACGGGGACCCCGGGGATTACGGGGATTACGGGGATTTCGGGGCCGGCGAGCAGCACGAGCAGCAGGAGGACCACGGGGAGTACGGCGGCATGGACGCCCTCATGGCCGCGATCACCGGCGCCCCCCTGCCGGAGGAGGCCCGGCGGGACCCCGCCTTCCTCGCCGCGCACCGGGCGGCCGAGGCGGACGTGAGGGTGCTGCGGGACCAGCTGGCCAGGCTGGCGGAGGCGCTGACCGGGGAGGAGACGGCCGGGGAGGAGACGGACGCGGTGACCGGACCGGCGGGGGTGCCGGAGGCGGGGGTGCCGGCCGTGCCCCCCACCCGCCGTCCCGTCGGCCGGACCCGTCCCGCCGGACCGGAGCGGCAGACCCGCCCCCGGCCGGGCCGCCCCTCCGGGCCCCGCCGCGCCCTGCGGATCGCGCTCGGTTCGCTCGCCGGTACGGCGGCCCTCTCCCTGGTGCTGGGCTTCGGCTGGCTGCTCGTGAACGCCGCGGGCGGCGCGGACGACAACGGCGGCGCGTCGGCCAAGAGCGACGCCGCGGGCAAGAGCGAGGACGCGGGCACCGGCGTGCGGCCGGCGGAGCCGGAACGCGAACTGGCCTGCGCCCGCACCGTCGTGGAGGGCACCGTGGTGCGGGTGGAGCCGCAGCGGGGCTCGCGCGGGAGCCGGGTCACCGTCACCGTGACCCGCTCCTACAAGCCCGCGCACGCTCCGGCCGACGTCGGTTTCCTGCTCGCCGCGGACACCCGGCCGGCCCCGCGCCCGGGGCAGCACGTGCTCGTCGGGGTCGGCCGGGGCGAGCGGGCGAGCCTGTGGGCCGTGGGGGACAGCCGCGTGGCGGCCGAGCGCGCCTGGATCACCGACGCCCTGCCCGGATCCCGGGGCCTGGCCTGCCCCTCCGGCGACGAGTCCTGAGCACGGACCCGGCCTGGTGACGGCAAGCAGCGGGTGACACGAAGAGGGGCGGGCGTCCGTCAGGACACCCGCCCCTCTTCGTGCGCGTCACCCCGTTACGGCGTGACCTTCTCGATCTTCACGCTGCCGCTGCCCGCGACCGTGCCGCGCGCGTTCACCAGCTGGACCCGCCCGAAGAACTCGCGGCCGGCCGGAGCCTCCGCGGCGGCCGTGACCTGGCCGGTCACCGTCGCCGAGGCGCCCGTGCCGAGCTTGACCGGGGCCGAGCCGTCGACCGTGACGGAACCGAGCGTGGGGGAGAAGAACACGTCCCGGTAGTCGTAGTCGGTCGAGCCGGAGGGCACGGAGTAGCCGACGACCTCGATGGTGTAGGTGCCGGCGGCCGGCGACGGCACGGACACCGCCTCCTCCGAGTCACCGTCGGCGGACTTGCCGACCTCCTTGCCGGACGCGTCGTACACCGTCAGGTCCAGGTCGGCGGCCGTGTCGGAGACGCCTCCGATGGCGACGTCGAGCGAGGTGGCACCGGCCGGGACGGTCACCGTGGTGGTCTGCGTCTCGCCCTGCTTGATGGCCGGGCGGGCCGTCTTGGCGGAGCCGAGCGGGCCGCCGGTCAGCTTGCCGTCCAGCGCGGCGTACTTGTTGGTCACCTTCCAGGAGGCGGTGGCCGGGGTGCCCACCTTGGCCTCGGGGACGGTCACGGTCTCCGGGTCGAAGGCGGCGCCGAGGACGGTGACGTCGAGCCGGTACGGGTTGTCGAGCAGCGGGGACGTCCGCCGGGACTCGACCTCGACCTCCCAGACGCCGGGCTGCGGGTCGGCGTACGAGCGCACGTCGGGCTTGCAGCCGTTGCCGTCCAGGTAGTTGTTGTAGCAGTACGGGGTGGAGGTGTTGTCGGACGGGACGCCGTACGGGTGGACGGCGATGAACCGGGTCTGGCTCTTGTCCTTCAGCCCGCCGATCGCGACCTCCAGCGACCTCGCGCCCTCGGGCACGGTCAGGAAGTAGGAGCGCGTGCTGTTGCGCTGCACCGAACCGGACGCGGAGTAGGTGTACTTCACCGGGGCGGCGACCACGACGGTGGCCAGGATCTGCTTGTCGACGCCCTCGGT
The DNA here is from genome assembly GCF_040609555.1 of Streptomyces sp. NPDC004658. Classification (NCBI taxonomy): domain Bacteria; kingdom Bacillati; phylum Actinomycetota; class Actinomycetes; order Kitasatosporales; family Streptomycetaceae; genus Streptomyces; species Streptomyces sp. NPDC004658. The sequence continues at coordinate 73,823 of NZ_JBEXKG010000013.1, read as the reverse complement.
CCGCGGGTCGTCGACCTCCAGGATCGCGCTCTTGATGCCCTCGGACCTCGGCGCCGCCTGGACCTTGACGGTGACCGGCTGGTTCAGCGGCAGCCGGACGTCGTCGTCGCCGGCGATCCGGAAGGTGCCGTCGGCGTTGTTCGCGAGGCGCAGCTCGTGCCGGACCGCCTTGTCCGGGCCGGAGGTGCGGGTGATCGTGACGTCGTACGTCTTCTTCTCGCCCGCCTTCAGGCCGCCCTCGCGGTCGTACAGGCCCGTGCCGAAGCCCGGGGTCTTCAGGGCGTAGTCGATCGCGGTGTCGACCGGGGCCTTCACGGTGTAGTCGTGCGCGGTGGCGCCGTCCTTGACGGCCTCCCAGGCGTCCACGATGTCGATGAGGCCCGCGCCCTCCTCGTACGCCTGCACGCCCTTGATGTGGTGGGCGGTCGAGGTCAGCGCGGTGCGCAGCTCGGCGGGCGTGAGGTCGATGCCCTTCTGCTTCGCGGCGCTCAGCAGCAGCGCGGAGGCGCCGGTGGCCTGCGGGGAGGCCATCGAGGTGCCCTGGAGCATCGAGTAGCCGGCCGGCAGCGCGTAGCCCGCCTCGGCGACCGGGGAGCCCGGCAGCCAGGTCTGGGTGGTGTTGATCGCGGCGCCGGGCGCGCTCAGGGTCGGGGTGAAGCCGCCGTCCTCACGCGGGCCGCGCGAGGAGAAGGGCATCATCGCGTACTTCTTCTCCACGACCGAGCCGTAGTTGGCGGCCCAGGTCTCCTTGGAGATGGTCGCGCCGACGGAGATCACCTTGTCGGCGAGGCTGGGGTCGCCGATGGTGTTGGCGCCGGGTCCGGAGTTGCCGGCGGAGATCACCAGCTGGACGCCGTAGGTGTCGATGAGCCGGGTGTACAGCTCGGCGCGCGCGTTGTTGCCGTCGTTCAGCGCGGGCAGGCCACCGATCGACATGTTGACGATGTCGACCCCGCGCTTGGTGACGAGGTCGATCATGCCCTCGGTGAGGGCGACGTTGGTGCAGCCGCCGGTCCAGGTGCAGGCTCGCGAGGAGACCAGCTTGGCGCCGGGGGCCGCGCCGTTCATCCTGCCGCCGAACAGGCCGTGGGCGGCGGTGATGCCGGCGACGTGGGTGCCGTGCTCGGACTCGATGACGCCGATGTTGACGTAGTCGGCCTTCGCGCCGGAGGAGTTGTAGACGACGTCCTTGCGGGTCTCCACCACGAACGGGACGCGCTCCACGACGTCCGTCGCGGGGTCGTCGGTGCCGAAGTACCCGACCTGGTAGCCGTCCTTGTACGGCTTCATCGCCGGGTCGTCGGTGAAGTCCAGGTTGTCGTTGGTGTCGACGCGGACCGTGCCGGCGGCCGGGTCGTAGAGCACGCCCCAGGCGTCGGTGGTGTCGCCGTCCCGGTTGAGGTCGCCCTTCTCGTCGCCGCCCGCGGTGGCGGACTCGTACATGTAGTTGAACTTGTACGAGCCCCCGGGCGCCGTGAACTTCTCGGTGCCCTGCGAGGCGGTGGTGATGGAGAACGACGGGCCGGAGACACCGGTGGTCATCCGCCGCCAGGTGCCGTCGCCGTCGACCACCGGGTCCGTCGCCGTCACCCAGTCGACGATCTTCCGCTCGCCGGTGGTGGTCTTCTGCAGGGCCGGGTGGCCGAGGTCGACGCCGGAGTCCAGGATGCCGATGGTGATGCCGCGGCCGTCCGCCTTGGGGTGGTCCTCGACGAAGTCGACGGCACCGGTCTCGAAGGACGGGTTGTACGGGTTCTCGGCGGGGGTCTTGCTGCCCGGCGCCGGGTAGGTGGCGGCACCGGAGGAGGACCTGGCGCCGCTGGGCGCCGGGTCGTCCAGCGGGATCTCCTGCTTGAGGTCGATCGCCTGGACGGAGGAGAGCTTCACGGCGGCGGCGATCGCCGCGTCGGCCCGGCCCGTCGGGACGGTGGCGCGGACGTAGCCGAGCTTGTCGTCGGTACGGCCCACCAGACCGCCCTGGACCGCGTCCAGCTCCGCGGCGACCTGCTCGGTCCTGCCGGGCGAGGTCGCGATCATCATCGTGACGTTCTTGTCGCCGTCGGCCTTGGCCTCGGCGAGCAGGGCGGCGTCGTCCGAACCGAGCTTGTCGTGGGCGGACTTGACGGCGGGGTCGGCGGCCGGGGCGGGGGCCGGGTCCGCGGCGAGGGCCAGGGGCACCGGCCCGGCCGCGGAGAGGGCGGCCACGACGCCCACGGCCACGGCTATGCGGGCCAGGCGTCTCGGACCGGATATCGGATCACGCTCGGGCGTGTGGGTCATCGGCATCCCTCAGGTCAAGGAACGAGCGGACGGGAGCGCTCAGCCTGACCGAAGGGTTCGGATTTTGGGGACCGTTGACCGAATCGAAATGAAGGTATGGGGAAAACCCGCGATGGGATATGAGCGAATCCGGCCGGTGTGCGCCGGAATTCGCCTAGTTCCCCTTCGAACGGGCGTAATGCCGGGAGGCCTTGGCCCGGTTGCCGCACGCGGCCATCGAGCACCAGCGGCGGGTGCCGTTCCGGGACGTGTCGAAGAAGTGCAGGACGCAGCCGCCGCCGGCGCAGCTGCGGATCCGCTCCGGGGCCCGGGTGAGCAGGTCCAGGTAGTTCCGGGCGGCGAGCCAGGCCGGGCCCCAGGCGGGGTCGGCGAACTCGGGCTCCTCGGCCGGGCCGTCCGCGGTGAGCCGGGCCCGGATGCGGCCGTGCTCCAGTACGGCGTCCACCAGCGGCGCGGCCCGCTCCGGCGACCCGTCCACGGCCTCCTTGATCGCCTCCCGCGCCGTGCGCAGACGGTCCAGTACCGCCGTGTCGGCCGGGTGGGTTCCGGCCAGCCCGTTGCTCGCGAGCCAGACCGCCAGTCCCTCGGTGTCCGCGAGCAGGTCCCGGGGGGTGCCGTCGCTGTTCCACCGGGTGTTGAGCAGGTCGAGCGCGAGCGGCTCGCCGGTGAGCGGGCGGGGATCGCGGGCGCTGGGCATCGGGCAGTCCTCCTCGGCTAACCGGTCAATCCTACGTGACCGGTTGACTCGGCCGATCCTAACCTCCTAACGTAAAGAACGACGGTTAGAGATGCCCGGTGAGGGCACGTCGAAGGGAAGAGCCATGACCTTGAGCACCGGCCACACCGGCCTGAACGTCACCGACCTCGACCGCTCGCTCGCCTTCTACCGGGACGTCCTCGGCTTCACCGTGCTCGCCGAGGGCAAGGAGGAGGACCGGCGCTACGCCTTCCTCGGCCACGGCGGCGACCAGCCCCTCCTCACCCTCTGGCAGCAGGCGCGGGGGTCGTACGACCGGGCCCGGGCCGGACTGCACCACCTGGCCTTCACCGCCGACACGGTGGACCGGGTCAGGGAGTACGAGACGGCGCTCAGGGCCGCCGGAGCCGACTTCGCCCACGACGGCGTGGTCGCCCACCGGGAAGGCGCGGCCTCCGGCGGGATCTTCTTCCACGACCCGGACGGCACCCGCCTGGAGATCTCCGTCCCGCACGGCGCCGAACAGGCCCCCGCCCCGCACGCCACCGCCCCGACCTGCGGTTTCTTCTAGTCATGGGCGTGTATCACGCGGGCTCGCGGGCCATCCAGGACGAGGCCGGCGTCCGCGACCGGGCCGAGCACGTCGGCCGCTCCCTCGGCCAGGACATCAAGCCGGTCGCGGCGGCCTTCCTCGAGGACCAGCCGCTGCTGGTCGTGGGCGCGGCGGACCCGGGGACGGGACGGGTGTGGGCCACGCCCCTGACGGGGGCGCCGGGTTTCGTACGGGCGACGGGCCCGAGACGGGTGTCCGTCGACGGGGACACCGCTCGGGCTTTCGCCCGGCGGCTGGGCCGGGACGGGCCGCGACGCGTCGGGACCATCGCCCTGGACCCCCGGACCCGCCGCCGTATGCGCCTCAACGGCCGACTGCACCCGACGGCGACCGGATTCACGGTGGAGGCGGACCAGGTCTTCGCCAACTGCCCCAGACACATCCAGCGAAGGGAGTCGTACGAAGCGGTCGACCGCACCCCCGGCACCCCGCGCCACCTCACCGAACTCGGCGCCGGGGAGACGGACTTCGTCCGGGCCGCCGACACCTTCTTCCTGGCCACCGTGCACGGAGCCGGCGCCGACGCCAGCCACCGCGGCGGCAACCCGGGCTTCGTCCGGGTCGTGTCCCCGCGCGAGCTGGCCTGGCCGGACTACCCGGGCAACGCCATGTTCCTCAGCCTCGGCAACCTGCGCACCGACCCGCGCGCCGGCCTGCTCTTCCTGGACTGGGACACGGGCACCACCCTCCAGCTCACCGGCGAGGCCCGTACCGAGTCCGCCGGGGACGGCACCCGTACCGTCCGCTTCACCCTCGCCGAGGCGCTGTGGACCCCGGCCGCCGTGCCCCTGCGCTGGTCCGCGCCGGAGTATTCGCCCGCCAACCCGGACACCGCGCGCTAACGTCCGTGCATGCGCCGGAAACTGAGGGTGGCGGCCTACGCCGTGTGCGTCCGCGACGGACAGCTCCTGCTCGCCCGCTCGCCGGCGCCGGACGGCACGCCCGAGTGGGTGCTGCCCGGCGGTGGCATGGAGCACGGCGAGGATCCGTACGACACCGTCCGCCGCGAGGTCGGCGAGGAGACCGGCTACCGCATCGAGGTGACCGGTCTCCTCGGCATCGACTCCTCCCGCCACGTCCTCCTCGGCGGGCGCCCGCGCCGCCGCACCGACCACCACGGGGTGCGCGTCCTCTACACGGGGGAGGTCGTCGGCGGTGAACTCCGCTACGAGGTGGGCGGTTCCACCGACTTCGCCGCCTGGCACGACCTCGACGCCGTACCGGGGCTGACCCGGGTGCGGCTGGTCGACACCGCGCTGCGGCTGTGGCGCGAACAGCCGCCGCACGGGCACCTGGCGGACCTCCCCCTACCCCGGCAGGTGAACGAGGAGTGACCGCCCCCGGTCCACCCGCGATCCACTCCATGACCGCGCCCGGTACCCCGTGATCCACGTACGGTGATCGGTGCTGCGCGTTGCCGCCGCGTTCACGCGCGGGTCACCCCCGCTGCCAACGATCCACAGTGAGCGGGACGTTCGCGTCCGTGACGGCCCGCGACCACTGCCGACGCGTTCGCACTCGGGGAGACCGCGCATGTCGCGCATACGCTCTGTCGCCACCTCCGCCGCGGGGGTCAACCGCCGCACCGTCCTCGCCGCCGCCGGGGCGGTCTCGCTCTCCGCGGGCGTCGGCTACGCCCTGCGCCCGACCGAGAGCGAGGCCGCCACCGCCACCGGGGAACCCGTCGCCCACAGCGGACGGCCCTCCGCCGCCGCCCCGCTCGCCCCCTACACCAAGGGCACGACACTCGCCTCCGTCGCCGCCCCCCGGAACAGCTCCGGCTACCGCCGCCTCGGCGACGGTCCCGGCTGGAAGCGGGTCGTGCGCTCCGAGCTGGCCACGCCCAGGGCCGGCCGCGCGGGCCGTCGCACGACACTCGCCGCGTTCGTGCAATTCACTGACATGCACCTGACGGACGTGCAGCATCCGCTGCGCGCCGAGTTCGTGCGCGCCGCCGACCCGCACGCCTGGCGCCCGCAGGAGGCGCTGACCGTGCAGGGTTCCATCGCCTTCGTCGAACGGGTCAACGCGCTGCGCGGCGGGCCCGTCACCGGCGCTCCGCTGCGCTTCGTCATGACCACCGGCGACAACACCGACAACAACGCGCTGTGCGAGCTGGAGTGGTACATGAAGGTGATGAGCGGTGGCCGCATCACCCCGAACTCCGGTGACCCGGCGCACTACGAAGGCGTGCAGAACAGCGGCCTGAAGCTGTACTGGCAGCCCGACGCCGCCCTCCGCGACGACGACAAGGCGCTCGGCTTCCCGCACCTGAAGGGCTTCCTGGCCGCCGCGATCCGCGAGGTGCGCAGCCCCGGCCTCAAGCTGCCCTGGTACTCCACCGTCGGCAACCACGACATGCTCCAGCTCGGCGTCTACGGCTCCCACGGCGACCCCTACCTGGCCGAGGCCGCCATCGGCGGCAGGAAGCTGATGACCGTCTCCGCCGCCGAGGCGAAGAAGTTCCGGGACACCAACAAGAACGCCCGCGACCCCCAGGGCGTCGGCTACCGGGACTTCCTCAAGGCGCACGCGCGCGCCATGCGCTCCGTCACCCCCGACGAGAAGCGGGCGCCCTACACGCCCGCCGACTACCTCAAGGCCCACCTCGACCCCGCCCACCAGGGCGTCGGCCCGGTCGGGCACGGCTACTCCGCCGCGAACCTCGACGCCGGAACGCAGTACTACTCCTTCCGCGTCTCCGACGACGTCATCGGGATCAGCCTCGACACCAACGACGCCGGCGGGCACTTCGAGGGCTCGATCGGCACCGCCCAGCTGAAGTGGCTGGACAGGACCCTGAAGGACAACAAGGACTCCTACGCCGTCGTCTTCAGCCACCACACCAGCAAGACCATGACCAACACCCGCCCCGACCCGTCCCGCCCGGGCGAGCGGCGCCACACCGGCGCCGAGGTGGTCTCGGTCCTGTCCGCCCACGCCAATGTGCTGGCCTGGGTGAACGGGCACATCCACAAGAACCTGATCACCCCGCACCAGGCCGCCGGCGGGCGCTCCTTCTGGGAGATCTCCACCGCCTCGCACATCGACCACCCCCAGCTCGCCCGCGTCATCGAGCTGGTCGACAACAAGGACGGCACGCTCTCCGTCTTCACCACCCTCATCGAGTCCGCGGCCCCGCACCGCACCGACTTCGCGGACCTCTCGCAGACCGGCCTCGCCGCCCTCTACCGCGAGCTGTCCTTCAACGCCCCCGGCGCCAGCAAGACCTTCGGGGGTGGCGCGGCCGACCGGAACACGGAGCTGGTGCTGAAGAAGGGCTGAAAGTCACTCAACCGGCCTACATCCAGGCAACCTTCGCAGAACCCTCCCGGGTCCCTTCCCCCGACCGCACCGGCACACCACAGGTTGGGGAAGACATGCGCGCACGCACAGCTCTGGTGGGCGGCACCGCCCTGCTCCTCTCGGCGGCCCTCGCGGGACCGGCCGTCGCGGCCGGTCCCGCCCCCCACGAGCGCACCCGCGAGGCCGTCGAGGCGGCGGTCCGGGCCGGTGCCCCCGGCGCGACCGTCACCGCGCGGGACGGCCACGGCGTCTGGTCCGCCACCGCCGGCGTGGGCGACACCCGCACGGGCCGGCCGCGCTCGCCCGCCGACCGCTTCCGGATCGCCAGCATCACCAAGACCTTCGTCGCCACCGTGCTGCTCCAGCTGGAGGCGGAGGGCCGGCTCTCGCTCGACGACCCGGTGGACCGGTGGCTGCCGGGCGTGGTCCGCGGTCATGGCCACGACGGCCGCCGGATCACCGTCCGGCAGCTGCTGAACCACACCAGCGGCATCCACGACTACCTCGCCGACCCCGGCTTCCGCGCCGCCTACTTCACCGCGGACGGCTTCTTCCGGCACCGCTACGACACCCTCACCCCCCGGGACCTGGTGGACTTCTCGATGCGGCACGCGCCGGACTTCGCGCCGGGCACCTCCTGGCGGTACTCCAACACCAACTACGTCCTCGCCGGGATGGTGATCGAGAAGGTGACGGGCCGGTCGTACGCCACCGAGATCGACCGCCGGATCATCGCCCCGCTCCACCTGCGGGCGACCTCGGTGCCCGGCACGCGGGCCGGCCTGCCCCGGCCGAGCAGCAGGGCGTACTCGACGTTCAGGGTCCCCGGCGGCCCGGTGTACGACGTCACGGCCCTCAACCCGTCCATGGCGTCCTCCGCCGGAGAGATGATCTCCGACGCCGCCGACCTGTCCCGCTTCTACGGCGCCCTGCTCGGCGGCGAGCTGCTCCCGGCACGGCAGCTGAGGGAGATGAGGGCCACGGTGGCCACGGAGGCCGACGCCCCCCGTGTCCGCTACGGCCTCGGCCTCATGGACACCCGGCTGACCTGCGGCGTCCACGTCTGGGGCCACGACGGCGGCATCCACGGCTCGGTGTCCGAGGCGGCGACGACGGCGGACGGCCGGCACTCCGTGGCGGTCAACCTCAACGGGGACTGGGCCGGGGACACGGTGGACGTGCTGGAGAAGGAATTCTGTTAGCCAACGTTTCACGCACGTAGTGCCGCGTTCACTCGCGCGCAATGTCCGTACCGCCTCATATCGGCTAACCCGCTGTTCACGGGGATGGCTCGATTTTTGTGCAAGGCGGGTGGTCGTGTGCGCGCGAGGCACGGACTGCGTGTGCTGTCGGTCTACGAGGGCTTCTTCTCCGGAGGGGCCCGGATCGTGCATTCCGACGTCGTTCTGGGACTGGCCGAGGGCGGCCAGTCCCACCGGGTGCTCAGCATCCATGGAGAGGTCCACCGCGAGGCCACCCGGCAGCGCATGGAGGACGACGCCTGCTACCGGGCGCTGACCGCCGGCGGGGTCGGCGTCACCTCCCTCGGCCGTACCGCGGGGCTGGTGGACGGCACGGTCGCGGCGAACGTTTTCAGCGGCCCCGAGCTGGCCGAAACCGCTCGGTCCATGGCCGCGGCGGACGTGATCCTGTCGCTGAAGGAGCAGCCGCTCGCGCTGCTCAACCAGGCCGGGCTGCCCCGCCGCCCGGTCGTGGTCTGCCTGCACCGCTCCGACCCGGAGAACCAGGGCCCCGCCCTGGCCGAGCTGAAGGCCGCCGTCGCCGACGGCACGGTGGCGGCCTGCGTCTGCTGCGCCGAGTCCACGCGGGACGCCTACGCGGCCGCCGGCATCCCGCGCGAGCTGCTGCACGTCATCCCCAACGGGGTGGACCTGATCCGCTTCCGCCCGGACCCGGCCGCCCGTGTGGCGTTCCGCGCCTGCCTGGGCATCCCGGCCGCGGCACCGGTGACCGTCTTCGCGGCCCGCTACGCCGCGATGAAGAACGTCCCGCTGTTCCTGCGCGCCGCCCGCGCCTGGCTCGCCCGCGAGCCGGAGGGGCACGTCCTGATGTGCGGCGCGGGCATGGACGACACCAACCCGGCGCTGTGGGCCGACCTGGAGATCGCGTTCGGCGCGGACCGGCACCTCGCGGAGCGGGTGCACCGGCTCGGCGTACGCCGTGACATGGAGACCGTGTACGCGGCCGCCGACGTCGTCGCCCTCACCTCCGCCTCCGGGGAGGCGGCGCCGCTGTGCCTGATCGAGGGCATGATGTGCGGCGCGGTCCCGGTGACGACGGACGTGGGCGACAGCGCGGAGATCGTCCGGGGCCACGGGTTCGTCACCCCGCAGGACCCCGAGGCCATCGCCCTGGCCTGGTCCGCGGCGGTCGCCGGCAGGGCCGGTCTGGCCCCGGCGCTCGCGGCGAGCCGCGAACGCTTCAGCCGTACGCGCATGATCGCGGCGTACGCGGCCCTGCTCGACGGCGTGCACACGGAGGCCTCGCGGCTGCCCGAGCCGCTGTAGCGGTCACGTCACCCGGGTGAGCACCGGGAGGTAGCCGAGGGACTGCCCCGGTGCCGTCGGGTGGTACGACTCGGTGATCGCCAGCACGTCGACACCGCGCAGCCAGGGCCGGGCCGAGCAGATCTCGTGGCCGGCGAACGCGGCGGTGACGTCGGCGAAGGTGAACCCGTGGGCGGTGGCGCGCCGGGCGATCACGGCGTTGAGGTGGTCGACCGCGTCGTTCAGCGTGGCGCGCTCGCCGTCCGGGAGGCCCAGCGCGCAGGAGCCCTGGAGGTGGTAGAGGTGCGGGTAGCCGAGCACCACGACACGGGCGGCGGGGGCCCGCTCACGGATGGCCGCGTAGAGCCGGTCGAGGTTCTTCGAGAGGGATCCGTCGATCGTGGTGCGGGCCCGGGAGACGGCGGACAGGCACCCCTTGGCGCCGCCCAGCGCACAGTTCGCGATGACGGAGACGAAGCCCGAGTCGCTGCCGCCGACGGTGAGCGTGACCAGTGCGGTGCGCGGGCCGAGGTGTCCGAGCTGGTCGGTCAGGACGTCCTCGGCGCCGGCGCCGTTGCACGCGGCGAAGGTGAAGGACGCCGGTGCGTGGGCCTCGGCCCACAGCACGGGGAAGGCCCGGCTGCTGCGCTTGCACTCGGTGCCGGAGGCCAGGTAGTCGCCGGCCCCGGCGCCGGAGGAGTAGGAGTCGCCGAGGGCCACGTAGCCGCCGGTCATGGCGCGGGGGGCCACCTGTGCCGTGGCCGGGTCGGCGAACGCGCAGGCGGCCGCGAGGAGGAGGGAGCACGCTCCTGCCGCTATTCGGGGGTGTCTCATGACTCTCCTGTACAGCGGCCCGCCCCCGTGCCGCCCGCCCTGCTGGTCCGTTCCGGTGAGGCGTCACCCGGCCGGCGCAGCAGAACAGGACAAGCGGCCGGCCGTCGCTACCGGGGCAGCACCACCACGTACGCGGCCGGGTCACGGTCCCCGGACGCCATCAGCGCGGTCCGCACCACCGCGGCCTGCTGCTCCATGGAGTCCCGCAGCTTCCTGGGCGTGATGTACACGACCGTGATGCCGAGGCGCTCCAGGTGCTCGCGCTTGCGGGCGTACTCGGACCACAGCGCGTCGTCGTCCTGGCCCTGGCCCTGCCGGTGGCCCTGCCGGGGCGCGCGGGTGTCCAGTTCGACGGCGACGGCCTGGTCGGGCCAGTAGGCGTCCAGGCCGCCCAGGTGCGGGCCGCCGGGCAGGCGAAGGTCGACGTTCCAGACCGGGTCGGGCAGACCGTACTCGCGGACCATCCGGTACAGGCGGTCCTCGGCGATCGAGCGGCCCTCGGCGAGCAGCGCGTCCACGGCGTCCACGACGTGCGGGCGGTTCAGCAGCCTGGCCAGGGTCAGTTCCCGGACGACCGCGGCCGGTTCGCAGTGGCCGCCGCGCACCGCCTCGGTCAGCAGCCGCCGCACCGCCTGCGCGTCGGTCAGCTCCGCCACCGCGTCCGCCAGTGCCCGGGGCACCGGCGCCACCGGCAGGCCGGTCACCGTCCGCGGGACGGGCAGGGCGGGGGTGCGCAGGACGCGGACGTAGCCGGTGGAGCGCAGCCGGCGCTGGCGCGGCACCAGGACGTCCACGTGGTCGAGGGCGGTCAGCGGCGGGGTGGACGAGAAGCCGTGCAGGGTCAGCGCCGCCAGTCCGGTGAGCACCGCGTCCTGGTACACCGGCCGGTGCGGGCTCTCGGCCGTCGGCTGGACCGGGACGCCCGGCTCCGTCGCGCGGGCCGCGTACAGCAGGGCCCCGTGCAGCCGCTCCTCCCCGGTGGGCGGGCCGGGGTGCAGCAGGATCACGTGCGGGAGCAGTTCCCGCCAGGGGCCGCCGGGGCGGCACTGCTCGGCCAGCTCGGCCGTCGTCACGCCGTGGGCGCGCAGCTGGGCGGCCGTCAGGACGCGGCGGTGGACGTCGGAGAGGTGGCGCAGGGGGCGGGGGGAGAGCGGGGTGTTGTGGGTCATGGCCTCGGGATTCCCGCGCCCGGTCCGGACCGTAACCGCTGTTACACGCCTGTCGATGAATGCGGACAAGCCGGGACTAAAGGTCAGGTGTTCGGATGCCGAGTAGGGAAGCAAAACCCCTGGTCCGATCGGGTGCGAACCAGGGGTTACGGCTATGTTTGCCCGAATTTCGTAACGGTCACCGGCCGGGCAAGCTCAGGCCAAAGCTCACCGGTCGGCCGCGGCGTCGCACTCCTGCGCGCGCAGTGCCCGCGCCAGGTCGTCCCGCGCCTCCAGCACCAGCCGGCGCAGCGCCGGCGCGGCGTCCCGGTGCGCCTCCAGCCACGCGTCCGTCGCGTCCAGCGTCTCCGGCCGGTCCTGGTACGCCGGGAACAGACCCCGCACCACGTCCATGCCGATCTGGATCGACCGCTCCCGCCACACCCGCTCGATCGCCGCGAAGTACAGCTGCGCGTACGGCGCGGTCAGCTCCCGCTGCGACGGCTGCTGGAAGCCCGAGATCGTCGCCTCCACCAGCGCGTTCGACAGCGCGTCGGACTCCACCACCTGCGCCCACGCCTGTGCCTTGACCGGCGCCGACGGCCGCGCCGCCAGGCAGCGCACCTGGTGCCGCTTGCCGGAGGCCGTGTCGTCCCGGGCCAGCTCCGCCGCCAGCACCGACTCGTCCGCCGCCCCGTGCGCGGCCAGCGGCTCCAGGAACGCCCAGCGCAGCTCCTGGTCCACCTCCAGCCCCTCGATCTCGACCGTGCCGTCCAGCAGGTCCGTCAGCAGCTTCAGGTCCGGCTCGGCGGACGCCACGGAGGCGAAGAACCGCGCCCACGCGAGCTGGTGCTCGCTGCCCGGCTCCGCCTCCCGCAGCTCCCGCAGCGCCCCCTCGGCCAGCAGCTCCCCGCCGGTCTCCCGCCAGTCCGGCGCCGCGTAGTGCGTCAGCGCGGAGTTCGCCCAGGCGTGCAGCATCTGGAGCACCCCGATGTCCGACTCGCGGCCCGCGAAGCGCAGCACGAGAGCGATGAAGTCCCGCGCCGGCAGCAGCGCGTCCCGGGTCATGTTCCACAGCGCCGACCAGCACAGCGCGCGGGCCAGCGGATCGGTGAGCGCGCCCAGGTCCGTCCGGAGCGTCGCCAGCGAGGTCTCGTCGAACCGGACCTTGCAGTAGGTCAGGTCGTCGTCGTTGACCAGCACCAGCTCCGGCGCCTCGGAACCCGCCAGCTCCGCCACGACCGTGCGCGGCTCGTGCACGTCGGTCTCCACGCGCGCGTACCGCTCCACCGCGCCCTCGGGCGTACGCCGGTACAGGCCCACCGCGATCCGGTGCGGGCGCAGCTCCGGGTGCGACTCCGGGGCCTCCTGGAGGATCGCCAGCTCGGCGATCCGGCCGCCCTCGGTGTCCAGCAGCACCTGCGGGGTCAGCGAGTTCACCCCGGCCGTCTGGAGCCAGGACGCCGCCCACGCCGTCATGTCCCGGCCGCTGGTCTCGGCCAGCACCGACAGCAGGTCGCCGAGGCGCGTGTTGCCGTAGGCGTGCCGCTTGAAGTAGCGCCGGGCGCCCTCCAGGAAGGCGTCCCGGCCGACGTACGCCACCAGCTGCTTGAGCACCGAGGCGCCCTTGGCGTAGGTGATGCCGTCGAAGTTCAGCTTGGCGTCCTCCAGGTCGCGGATGTCCGCCGTGATCGGGTGCGTGGACGGCAGCTGGTCCGCGCGGTACGCCCAGGCCTTGCGGCGGTTGGCGAAGGTGATCCACGCGTCCTTGAAGCGGGTCGCGCCCACGTTGGCGAACGTGCCCATGAAGTCCGCGAAGGACTCCTTCAGCCACAGGTCGTCCCACCACTCCATGGTGACCAGGTCGCCGAACCACATGTGCGCCATCTCGTGCAGGATGACGTTGGCCCGCGCCTCGTACGACGCCTGCGTCACCTTCCCGCGGAAGATGTACTCCTCGCGGAAGGTCACCAGGCCCGGGTTCTCCATCGCGCCCAGGTTGTATTCCGGCACGAACGCCTGGTCGTACTTCCCGAACGGGTACGGGTAGTCGAAGTGGTCGTGGAAGAAGTCCAGGCCCTGCTTGGTCATCAGGAACACGTCGTCCGCGTCGAAGTGCGGCGCGAGACCCTTGCGGCACATCGCGCCGAGCGGGATCTCCAGCTTCGTGCCGTCCTCGAAGGTCCGGGTGTAGGAGTCCGTCACGTAGTGGTACGGGCCCGCCACCACGCACGTGATGTACGTCGAGATCGGCTTCGTCTCCGCGAACCGCCAGACCCCGTCGGCGAGTTCACCGGCGCCGTTGCTCCACACGGTCCAGCCCTCCGGTGCCCGCACCTCGAAGCGGTACGGCGCCTTCAGGTCCGGCTGCTCGAAGTTCGCGAAGACGCGGCGGGCGTCGGCCGGCTCGTACTGCGTGTACAGGTAGACCTCGCCGTCCTCCGGGTCGACGAAGCGGTGCAGGCCCTCGCCGGTGCGGGAGTAGGCGCACTGCGCGTCCACCACCAGCTCGTTCTCCGCGGCCAGGTCCTCCAGCTCGATCCGCGAGCCGTCGAACACCTCGCCCGGGTCCAGGTCCCGCCCGTTGAGCGACACGGACGTCACGCGCGGGGCGACCAGATCGGCGAAGCTGGACGCGCCCGGCTCGTTGCAGCGGAAGCGGATGGTGGTCACCGAGCGGAACGTGCGCGGCTCGCCGCCCGCGTCGCCGACGGCGGACCGCAGGTCCAGGGACACCTCGTAGCCGTCGACGGACAGCAGTGCGGCCCGCTCCCGGGCCTCGTCGCGGGACAGATTCTCACCGGGCACGGACGGCACTCCCTCGTGATCGCGTGGTTGGCGGCTGAACAGCACCGATCCTCCCATGTGCCCCTGACAGGGAGGACGGGGAATGGCACAGCGGGCAGCGGCGTTTCCCCGGGAAAAGTGTTCCCCCCGAGGAGAGACATGTCGGACAAGACCCCCGTCGACTTCTGGTTCGACCCGCTGTGCCCCTGGGCCTGGATGACCTCCCGCTGGGTGCTGGAGGTGGAGAAGGTCCGGGACATCGAGGTCCGCTGGCATGTGATGAGCCTCGCCGTGCTCAACGAGAACAGGCTCGACGAGCTGCCCGAGGAGTACCGCGAGATGCTCGCGACCAAGGCGTGGGGTCCGGTCCGCGTCGTCATCGCGGCCCAGCAGGAGCACGGCCCGGAGGTGCTCGGCGACCTGTACACCGCGCTCGGCACCCGCATCCACAACCAGGGTGAGGGGCCGGAGAAGTCGGCCGTGGCCGCCGCTCTGAAGGACGTCGGGCTGCCCGAGTCCCTCATGGACCACTGGGACTCCACCCCGTACGAGTCCGAGCTGCGCGCCTCCCACCAGGAGGGCATCGAGAAGGTCGGCCAGGACGTCGGCACCCCGGTCATCGCCGTACCCGGCCCCGACGGCGAGCAGATCGCCTTCTTCGGCCCCGTCGTCACCCCCGCCCCCCAGGGCGAGGAGGCGGCCCGCCTGTGGGACGGCACGATCGCCGTGGCGTCGGTCCCGGGCTTCTACGAGATCAAGCGGACCCGCACCAAGGGCCCGGACTTCAGCAACCTGTAAACGGCGGCGCCGGGCCCGGCGCCGAGGACCCCCGCGCGGCGGCGCGCGGAACGGCCGCGCCGCGCCGGATCGCCGCCGCCCATCCCGGTGGAGGTGTCCTGGTCGTCGCCCACAGCACCCGGGATCCGCGTCGGCGGGGACAGCACCGCGCTCCTCTCGCTCAACCTGCCCTGCGCGCAGGGGAAGGCCCCCGTGAGTCACGTCCTCACGGGGGTCTTCTCCCATCCGCCCGCCGTCGTGAAGGGTGAGAAGACGATCACGAGAGGCAGGACGTTCTCAGGGGGCCAGGAGCAGCACGTTCGCGCGGGACTTCGCCGCCGCGTACCGCTTCGCGACGTCCTGCCAGTTGACGACCTGCCACATGGCCTCGATGAAGTCGACCTTCTGGTTGCGGTACTGGAGGTAGAAGGCGTGCTCCCAGGCGTCGAAGACCAGGATCGGGGTGGAGCCCTGGCCGACGTTGCCCTGGTGGTCGTAGACCTGCTCCACGACCAGCCGCCCGCTCAGCGGCTCGTGGGCGAGGACGCCCCAGCCGGAGCCCTGGGTGGTCGCGGCGGCCTTGGACAGCTGGGTCCTGAAGGCCGCGAAGGAGCCGAAGGACTCCTTGATCGCCTCGGCCAGCTCGCCCACGCCGTCGGCGGCCAGCGGCTCCCCGCCGCCGTCCTTCGGGCCCGTCATGTTCTGCCAGTAGATCGAGTGCAGGATGTGCCCGGACAGGTGGAAGCCGAGGTTCTTCTGCAGGCCGTTGATCGAGCCCCACGCCTCCTTGTCCCGCGCCTCGGCGAGCTGCTCCAGCGTGTCGTTCGCGCCCTTCACATAGGCCGCGTGGTGCTTGTCGTGATGCAGTTCGATGATCTCGGGACTGATCACGGGCGCGAGCGCCGCGTAGTCGTAGGGCAGCTCGGGCAGCGTGTAGACGGGCATGGGTGATCCCCTCCGGACCTTATTGCAAGTGTCTTGCAACTGCACGTTAGCAACAACAGCTGCGAGGCAACAGAAAGGCCCCCACGTGTCGCACGTGGGGGCCTCGCCGGGGACGCGTCCGTCAGCGCCCGGCCCGGGACCGCTGCCAGGCGTACCCCACCGCCGCCAGGACCACGGTCATCCCGCCCGTCGAGTACAGCTGGACGCGGGTGTCCGGCTCACGGGCCATCAGGACGAAGATCGTGGCCATCCCGGCCAGGGCCACCCAGGTCAGCCACGGGAAGCCCCACATGCGGACGACCAGCTTCTCCGGGGCCTCGCGTTCGATGCGGCGCCGCAGCAGCAGCTGGGAGACCGCGATGAAGATCCAGACGACCAGGATGACCGCGCCGATCATGTTCAGCAGCCAGGGGAACACGTCGTCCGGGCGCCAGTAGCTGAGCAGCACGCACACGAAGCCGAAGAAGCAGGAGGTGAGGACCGCGGCGCGCGGAACCCCGCCGGACAGCCTGGCCAGCGCCTTCGGGCCCTGGCCGCGCTCGACCAGCGAGTAGGCGATGCGCGAGGAGCCGTAGATGTTGGCGTTCATCGCGGACAGCAGGGCGACCAGGACGACCACCTTCATCAGCTGGCCCGCGCCGGGGATGCCCAGGTGGTCGAGGGTGGCGACGTACGGGCCCTTCGCCACGACCGCCTCGGAGTCCCACGGGACGAGCGTGACGACGACCGCCATGGAGCCGATGTAGAACAGGGCGATCCGCCACATCGCCGTACGCACGGCGGAGGCCACGCCCCGCACCGGGTCCTCCGACTCGGCGGCCGCGATGGTGACCGTCTCCAGGCCGCCGTACGCGAAGACCGAGGCGAGCAGGCCGACCAGCAGGCCCTCGCTGCCGTGCGGCAGGAAGTCGGTCAGGTTCGACGTGCCGGGGGAGTCGGTGCCGGGCAGCACGCCCGCGATGGCCAGCCCGCCCAGGATCAGGAACAGGCTGATCGCGCCCACCTTCAGCGCGGCGAACCAGAACTCGAACTCGCCGAAGTTCTTCACGGCGGCCAGGTTCGCCCCGCAGAAGACGACCATGAACAGCGCGACCCACATCCACTGCGGGGTGCCCGGCAGCCAGCCCTGGACGATCTTCGCGGCGCCGATGCCCTCCAGGCCCACCGCCGTACAGAGCAGGACCCAGAAGGACCAGCCCGCCGCGAAGCCCGCCCAGGGGCCGATCGCCCGTTCGGCGTGCGCGGAGAAGGAACCCGAGGACGGGTAGGCGGCGGACATCTCGCCGAGCATCCGCATCACCAGCATCACCAGGACGCCGGAGAGGGCGTAGGCGATCACGATGGACGGGCCGGCGGCGGCGATGCCCGCGCCGGAGCCGACGAACAGGCCCGCGCCGATCACCCCGCCCAGGGCGATCATCGACAGGTGGCGCTGCTTGAGGCCGTGGGAGAGGGAGGCGTCCGCCCGCTGCTGCGGGGGCGTCTCCTGGGTCGTGCTGCTGCTGGGCATGGGGTCGGCTCTCCCAGGGCAATGGACGGGCAAAAACGCCGCCAGTCTGGGCGGCCCGTCCGCTGACGTGACAGGACCGCCCACTATCCGGACAACCGGTGCACCCAGGGTGAAGGGACGGTTACGCGGCCAGAGGTGTATAGTGCGACGCGTCGCCCTCGATCGAGTAGCTCTCCTTGCCCTCGATGCCGACCGGGACGTCACCGGCGACGGTCACCCGGTGCAGGCGGCGCGGCAGGCCGTCGTAGTTGTCGATGGCGTAGTGCTGGGTGATGCGGTTGTCGAAGAGGACCAGCTGGCGCTCCGACCAGCGGTGGCGCAGCACGTTCTCCGGGCGCGTGACGTACGCCTGGAGCAGGTCCAGGACCTTGCGCGACTCGCCCGCAGACAGGCCGACGATCCGCTGCGCGAACCCGCCGATGAACAGCCCGCGCTCGCCGGTCAGGGGATGGACGCGGACCACGGGGTGCGCGGTGCGGTACCTGATGGACGTGAACTGGGCGCGCTGGGCCGCCCGCTCCTCGTCGATCTCCTCGTCCGGCACCGCGTAGTCGTAGTCGTTCGTGTGCTCCGCCCACAGGGTGTCGGCGAGGCGCCGCAGCGGCTCGGGCAGGTCGCGGTAGGCCGCCGCCGCGTTGGCGATCAGCGTCTCGCCGCCGTACGGCGGAACGGTCAGCGAACGCAGGGTGCTGGCCTGCGGCGGATTGAGGACGAAGGTGACGTCCGTGTGCCAGTGGTTGGCGCGGCCCCGCTCGCTGTCGACCGGCAGCACGTTCGGGGCGCCGTCGACCGCGCCGACCGTCGGGTGGGCCGTGGTCAGGTCGCCGAAGTGGCGCGCGAAGGCCTGCTGCCCGGCGTCGTCCAGGTCGCCGGCGTCGAAGACGAGCGCCTTGTGGACATGGAGGGCCTCACGGATCGCGGTGACCTCCTCCGGGGCGAGCGGCCGGGTGATGTCGACGCCGGAGACGCGTGCGCCGATGCGGGCGGTGACCTTGGTGAGCTCGATGGACATCGGGGTTCCTCTCAGCTGAAGGCGGGGGTCAGGTACTGGTTGGCGGGGCGGGGGAGGCCGTAGCGCTCCCGGAGGGTCTGCCGCGGCCCGTACTCGGTGCGGAACAGGCCGCGGGCGCGCAGGCGCGGTACGACGTGCTCGACGAAGGCGTCCAGACCGGACGGCAGCACGGCCGGCATGATGTTGAAACCGTCGGCGGCGCCTCGCGTGAACCAGGTCTCGATCCGGTCGGCGACCTGCTCGGGCGTCCCGGCGAAGGTGAGGTGCCCGCGCCCGCCGCCGAGCCGGCCGATCAGCTGCCGGACGGTGAGCCGGTCGCGCCGGGCCAGCTCCACGACCAGCGTGTAGCGGCTCTTGGCGCCCTCGACGGCGGACTCGGGCGGCAGATCGGCGGGGAGCGGGCCGTCCAGCTCCAGCGTGCCCGCCGGGAGGCGCAGCAGGTCCTCCAGGCGGCCCACGCCGTGCTCGTACACGATGTGGTCCTCCAGCAGGCGCTCGGCGGCCCGCGCCTCGGCCTCCGTCGACCCGAGCACCGGGACGATCCCGGGCAGCACCTTCAGCTGCCCGGGGTCCCGGCCGGCCCGGGCGGCACGGGACTTGAGGTCGGCGTAGAAGTCCTGGGCGCCGGCGAGGGTCTGCTGGGCGGTGAACACCGCCTCCGCGTACCGGGCGGCGAAGGCCTTGCCGTCCTCGGAGGACCCGGCCTGGACCAGCAGCGGGTACCCCTGCGGGGTCCGCGGCACATTGAGGGGGCCGGCGACGCTGAAGTACCTCCCCCGGTGCCGGGGCGGGTGGATCTTGCTGTCGTCGCCCCAGACGCCGGCCGCCTTGTCGGCGACGATCGCGTCGTCCTCCCAGCTGTCCCACAGCTTGAGGGCCACGTCCAGGAACTCGGCGGCGCGCGCGTACCGCTCCGCGTGCGAGGGCTCCTCGGCGAGCCCGAAGTTGCGCGCGGCCTCCTTGCCCGCGGTGGTGACGATGTTCCAGCCGGCCCGGCCGCCGCTGACGATGTCCAGCGAGGCGAACCGGCGGGCCAGGTTGTACGGGGAGTTGTAGGAGGTGGACGCGGTGGCGATCAGGCCGATGTGCTCGGTGGCCGTCGCCAGCGCGGTCAGCAGGGTGAGCGGTTCCAGCGCGCCGGCCGGCCGCTGGGCGAGGTTGCTCCACAGCTGGGGGCCGTCGGCGAGGAAGAGCGAGTCGAAGGTGCCGCGTTCGGCGGTCCGGGCGAGCCCCACGTAGTGGCTCAGCTCCACATGGGCGTACGGGTCGCTCTCGGGGAGCCGCCAGGACGCCTCGTGGTGCCCGGTGTTCATCAGGAACGCGTTCAGGTGGAGCTGTCGTGCGGTCACCGGTGGCCCTCCGTGACGCCGAGGGCGGCCAGCAGCCGCTCGCGGTACTCGCCCAGCACCGGCTCGCGGTACGAGCGCGGGTGGGGACGGTCGATGGTCAGGTCGAGGCCGATCCGGCCCCGGTCCAGGACGAGGACCCGGTCGGCGAGCACGATCGCCTCGTCCACGTCGTGGGTGACGAGCAGGACGGACGGCCGGTGGCGCGTCCACAGCTCGCGCAGCAGGTGGTGCATCCTGATCCGGGTGAGCGCGTCCAGCGCCCCGAACGGCTCGTCCGCCAGCAGCAGCTCCGGCTCGCGCACCAGGGAGCGGGCCAGCGCCGCCCGCTGGGCCTCGCCGCCGGACAGCTCGCCCGGCCAGGCCCGCTCCCGCCCCGCGAGGCCCACCTCCGCGAGAGCGGCCCGGCCGCGTGCGACGGCGTCCTTGCCGTCCAGGCCGAGCAGGACGTTGTCCAGCACCCGGCGCCAGGGCAGCAGCCGCGAGTCCTGGAACACCACCGACACCCGCTCGGGCGCGGTCAGCCGCCCGCCGCCGGCCACCCCGTGGTCCAGGCCGGCGACCGCCCGCAGCAGGGTGGACTTGCCGGAACCGCTGTGCCCGAGCAGGGCCGTGAACTGCCCGGCGGGCAGGTCCAGATCGATGCCGTCGAGGACGGTACGGCCCGCGAACGAGCGGGTCAGGCCGCGCAGCCGGACGGCCGGCCGGATCAGCTGCTCAGTGTGCGGCGCCATGACAGCACCCTCCGTTCGATGAGACGGACCACGCTGTCGGTGACCAGGCCGAACACGCCGTAGATCAGCAGGCCGACCAGGATGACGTCGGTCTGGCCGTAGTTCTGCGCCTGGAACATCAGGTAGCCGAGCCCGCTGGTGGCGTTGATCTGCTCCAGGACCACCAGCCCCAGCCAGGAGCCGGTGACGCCGAGCCGGAGTCCCACGAAGAATCCGGGCAGCGCGCCGGGGATCACGACCTGGCGGACGAAGGTGAACCGGGACAGGCCCTGGACCTCGGCGAGTTCGACGAACCGGCTGTCGATGCCGGACAGCGCGGCGTGCGTGTTCAGGTAGACCGGGACGTAGACGACGATCGCGATGATGGCGATCTTGAAGGTCTCGCCGATGCCCAGCCAGAGGATGAACAGCGGGATCAGACCGAGGGTGGGGATCGCCCGGTTCAGCTGCACGGTCCCGTCGATCAGTGCTTCCCCGGCCCGGCTCAGACCGGAGGCGAGGGCGAGCAGCACCCCGGCGGTCAGGCCGAGCGCGAAGCCGTAGCCGGCCCGCTTGAGGGACGTCAGCACATCGGTGGGCAGGGTGCCGTCGGTCCACAGATGGCCGGCGGTGCGCAGGACGGTCCAGGGCGCGGGGATCGCCCCCGGGTCCAGCGCTCCGGCGGCCGAGGCGGCGGCCCACACGGCGAGCAGCACCAGCGGGCCGGTCAGCCGGGCGGCGGGCAGCCGGCGGCCGGGGGAGAGCCGGCGGCGCCAGCGGACCTGGGGCAGGTCCCCGGCGGCGGCGCGGGGGACGGCGGTCGTCGTGGTCACGGCGGTCACCTCCGGTACTCCTCGGGTACGGCCTTCGCGGCGATCGGCTCGAAGCGGTGGTCGAACAGCGAGGACACGTCGAACTTCTTCACGAAGCCGCCCTCGGCGAGCAGATCGGCGGTCTCCTGCTCCCACCGGATGGCCTCGTCCCAGCTGGGCGGGAACAGCGGCTTGTTGGCCAGGGCGGAGACGCCCCGCGCCTGTTCGAGGGTGAGGTTCTGCGTCTTGACGTAGAACTCCTCGTTCCACACGTCCGGGTGCTCGTACTGCCACACCTGTCCCTTGGCCCACTGCGGGATGTAGGCGGCGACCGCGGCGGCCTTCGCCGGGTCGTTCAGCACGGACTGCGGCGCCCACAGCAGGTTGAGCAGGTCGACGACGTCGGTGGGCAGGGAACGGGCGCCCTTGGGCCCGTACTGCTTCAGGTAGGCGGGCGCCTGGTTGATGGCGAGCGGGGCCACGTCCACCTGCCCGGACTGCAGGGCGGTGAAGAACTGGTTGCTGGTCAGCGGGACCAGCTTCACCTCGTCGTAGGCCAGGCCCGCCTTCTTCAGCGCCCGCAGCAGCACGACGCCCTGGGCCTGCCCCTGCGAGAAGGCGAGCTTCTTGCCCTTGAAGTCACCGACGGCGCGGATCTCGCTGCCGGGCCTGGTGGCGAACAGGTAGTTGGGCTTGCGGGTGATGTCGATCGCCACGATCTTCGCGTCGAAGCCCTGGTAGTGGGCCTGGATCGGCGGGATGCCCGCGTTGTTGGCGAGGTCCAGGGAGTGGGCGCGGAACGCGTTGATCACGTCCGGGCCCGCCCCGATGTTGACCCAGCCGGAGACCTCGAAGGGCAGCTGGGGCAGCTTGGCCAGCCGGAACTGGAGCTGCTGCTGGTTCAGATAGGAGGCGATCTTCAGGCTGGTGCCGGCCGGGACCTTCGCGGCGAGCGGCTCGGTGGCGGCGCCACGGGTGTCGGCGGCGGCGTTGCCCTGCGCGCAGCCGGACAGGCCGGCGACGGCAGCGGACGCGCCGAAAACGGACGTGAGAAAGGCACGACGGTGCATGGGAGGACTCCCGGGAGAAAAAGGCGAGAAAGCCAGGAGGAATTCCGGGGGAAGCAGGCCGGAGGAAGAGGACTCACGCAGCGGGAAACACGCGCTTCATGCGCGGCAACACGTCAGCAACAGAAGGTGCGACAGCTCGTGAGAGGGCTCATGACCAGGATGTTCCCGGCCGCGATCGACCGCTGTCAACATTCGGAGTTTCTGAATTAAATACCCTCAGGTGATACGCCCAGCGGATCCCGGAACAACGCGTCGAGGACGACGGATCCGCCCGCGACCGCCAGCACGGAATCCGGGAAACTCGTCGGGAGGACGGCGGCGGAACGCGCCGTACCGACCGCGTCCCGCAGCGCCTCCAGGCAGCCCTCGACATGGAGGACACCGACCTCGGTGACGACGACCGTCTCCGGGTTCAGCACGTCCAGCAGCAGCCCGGCCGCCCGGCCGGTGGCACGCGCCCGCTCCACCAGCAGCCGCCGGGCCACCGGGTCCCCGCCCGCCGCCGCGGCCACCACACGCATCGGGTGGGCCGAGTCGGCCACGCCGGCCGCCCGCGCCCGCCGGCACAACGTCCGCTCGCTCAGCTCCGCCTGGAGGCAGCCCGTACGGCCACACGGGCACGGCTCGTTGCCGCCCGGCACCGGCAGATGGGCGATCGCGCCGGCCGCGGAGCGGGGACCGTAGTGCACCTCGTCATGGGTGGCGAAGGCGGCGTCCACCACGTTGCCGACGAACAGGTGCAGCACACTCCGGCTGCCCCGGGCCCGCCCGAACAGCCGCTCCCCGTGCACCAACGCCCGCGCGTGCCCGTCCACTTCGACCGGCAGACCGGTGCGGGCGCCGAGCAGCTCCCGCACCGGCACGTCCCGCCAGCCCAGCAGCTCGTGCTCGACCACGGTGCCAGCCTCCCGGTCCACCCAGCCGCCGACGGCCACCCCGACCCCCAGCGGGCGCCGGCCCGGCACCCCGGCGAACAGCCCCGCGAGTCCTTCGGCGGCCCGTGCCAGCACCCGGTCGGGGTCGGTCCGTTCGTGCCGCAGCTCCCGCCGGGCCACCACCCGGCCCCGCAGATCCAGCAGCGCCACGGTCGTGTACGGCACGGCCACGTGCACCCCGGCGACCAGGAAGCGGGTGTCGTCCAGGTCGACGGGGACGTGCGGCCGGCCGACCCCGTTCGAGCGGCGGGGTGCGACCGACTCCCGGATCAGGCCCCGTTCGGCGAGCCGGGCGCAGTGCTCGGACACCGACGCCGGGGACAGCCCGGTCAGCCGGGCGATGGTGCTGCGCGCCACCGGGCCGTGCTCCAGGACGGAGCGCAGCACGACGCTGGCGCTGGTGCGCCGCCGGTCGCTGTCGGCGGCACGGGGCACGGGCGAGGGCAGGGCGGGAACGGCGGTACGGGGCATGGAGGACCGTCCTGGAGCGGGGCCGACACGTCTCTGAGGCGCGGAGCGGATGAGGCGTGCCGACGGGGCCGCCCCTATCCCGGACGGCGACAGGTGGCCGTGCCCTGGCGTCGCAGGTCGACATAGCGACGCGAGGTGAGATAGCGGGCCTGGGCAACCATGGCTGAAGAGTAGGCCAGGAGGGGGTGTCCGACCAGATCGCCCGCGTTCGTTTGGTGAGACCGCACAGTTCCGTCGGCACCGGCTTCACGTGAGCGAAACGTCCCTGCCTCAGTGATCAGGGTCACGCCCCGACCGGTGTAACCGGCACTCTTTGTCCGGAGCCCACGAAGCTCTCGTTCCGCCCTTTGTCGGGCGCTGACGGTGATCGGCCGCGGCCGGCTCGGATAGCGTCACCCTGTCCCAGCATGTCCCCGTCACCCGCGGAGTCCCCATGAGCACCGCCACCGTCACCGCCCGCCCCGGCGCCGTTCTCGCCGACCTGCTGCCCGCGTCCCGTGTCCGTGACGTCGCCCTCGTCGTCGGCGGTGCGGTGCTCACCGGTCTCGCGGCCCAGGTGTCCGTGCCGGTGCCCGGCTCCCCGGTGCCGGTGACCGGCCAGACCTTCGCCGCGCTGCTCGTCGGCACCGCGCTCGGCGCCCGCCGCGGCTTCCTCTCCCTCGCGCTGTACGCGGTCGCCGGTGTGGCGGGCGTGCCGTGGTTCGCGCAGGGCGCCTCCGGTGCGGGCATGGTCTCCTTCGGCTACGTCCTCGGCATGCTGCTCGCCTCGGCCCTCGTCGGCGCCCTGGCCCGGCGTGGCGCCGACCGCTCCCCGCTGCGCATGGCCGGCGCGATGATCCTCGGTGAGGCCGTCATCTACGCGGTCGGCGTCCCCTACCTGGCCCTGGCCGCCCACCTGTCGGCGTCCCAGGCCGTCGCGGCCGGCCTCACCCCGTTCCTGATCGGTGACGCCCTCAAGGCCGCCCTGGCGATGGGCGCGCTGCCCACGGCCTGGAAGCTGGTCAACCCGGTCGACAAGGACTGACGCCGTAGTTCCTGCGGAAGAGGTTCGCCGGGTCGTAGGTCTCCTTCACCCGGGCGAGCCTCTTCCGCGTCTCGGCGTCGTACGGCCCCGCACCCCGGCCGCCCGCGCCGAAGGCGAAGCCGAGCGACCGGCCGAGCGTGTTGGTGTGGCTCTCGGTGTACGGCATCTCGCGCAGCGAGTCCGACAGCACCGGGCCGGTCTCCCGCAGCGGGGCGACGACGTCCGCGCGTCGGCGAGCGAGCCGCCGTACAGCGTCCGCACCGGGACGAGCCCGATCTCCAGCTCGGTGACGAGCTCCAGCCGGCGCACATGGCCGGCCGCGTACCCGAACTCCCGGGCCAGGATGCCGACCCCACCGCCCAGGGTGTACGACACCGCGCCCACGCCCGGCGCCGAGCCTCCCCCACGCTCGACGCGGGGGAGGTGCCCCCCTGCGCGGCGCCGGCCCGTACGGCTCGGCCGCCCGGACCACCTGCCCCCAGCGCACCCCGGCCCGCACCCGGATCGTCCGCGCCTCGGGGGCGACGGCGATCCCGTCCATCCGCTTCGTCGTCACCAGCAACCCGCCCTCGTAGCCGCCGGGCAGCCCGTGCCCGGTGGCCGGCACGCCCACGGGCAGGCCGCGGGACGAAGACGTGTGCGTCATGGAACGCGGCATGGCCGCACAACCTGACAGCTTCCGTCAGGTCATGCGGCCATGTGGACGTGCCGGGCCGGTGCCGGATCAGCCGACGGACACCTTGTCGGCCGGGGCCTCGGCGGCGGGCGCCGGGCGGCCGGCCCGGATCCGCTCCTTCACCACGGCGATCACCAGCACGATCGCCGCGACCAGCAGCGACAGCAGCACGGTCTCGCGGCCGTCGTGCTTCGTGTCGGTCAGCATGTAGCCGAGGACGAACACGATCAGCGCGGCCGTCGCCCAGGTCAGGTACGGGTACAGCCACATCCGCACGACGAGCTTCTCCGGAGCCTCGCGCTGGATGATCTTCCGCATCCGCAGCTGCGAGAAGCAGATGACCAGCCACACGAACAGGGCGACCGCGCCGGAGGAGTTGACGAGGAAGAGGAAGATCTTGTCCGGGGACAGGTAGTTGAAGAAGACGGCGACGAAGCCGAACACCACGGACGCGAGGATCGCCGCCATCGGCACGCCCCGGCTGTTGACCCGCGCGAACGCCTTCGGCGCGTCGCCCCGCTCGCCGAGCGAGAAGGCCATGCGGGAGGCCGTGTACAGGCCGGAGTTCAGACAGGACAGCACCGAGGTCAGCACGATGAAGTTCATGATCTGACCGGCGTGCGCGATACCCAGCGAGTTCAGGGCGGCGACGTAGGAGCCGTCCTTCGCGATGGACGGGCTGTCCCACGGCAGCAGCGAGACCACGACCAGGATCGAGCCCAGGTAGAAGACGCCGATCCGCCAGATGATGCTGTTGGTGGACTTGGTGACCGCGCGCTGCGGGTCCTCGGACTCGCCGGCCGCCAGTGTGGCGATCTCGCTGCCCATGAAGGAGAACACGACCAGCAGCACACCGGTCAGGATCGAGCCCGGACCGTGCGGCAGGAACCCGCCGTGCGAGGTCAGGTTCCCGAAGCTCGCCTGGTCGGCGTGGACGCCGGGCAGGACGCCGAAGATGGCCAGCAGGCCGACGACGATGAACGCGCCGATCGCCACCACCTTGATGCCGGCGAACCAGAACTCGAACTCGCCGTAGGAGCCGACGGAGACCAGGTTGGTCGCGGTGAGCACGGTCATCACGATGAGCGCCCAGGCCCACTGCGGGACGGCAGGGACCCAGCCTTCGAGGATCTGGGCACCGGCGGTCGCCTCGACGGCGAGCACGACGACCCAGAAGAACCAGTAGAGCCAGCCGATGGAGAACCCGGCCCAGCGGCCCAGCGCGCGGTCGGCGTGCGCCGAGAACGAGCCGGAGGTGGGGTTGGCGGCGGACATCTCGCCGAGCATGCGCATCACGAGGACGACGAGCGTGCCGACGAGGGCGTAGGACAGGAGGATGCCCGGTCCCGCGGTGGCGATTCCGGCTTTGGAACCGACGAAAAGGCCGGCTCCGATGACGCCACCGATCGCGATCATCGAAAGGTGGCGGTTTTTCAGTCCTGCTTGGAGGCCCGAACCAGGGGTCATGGACGGATTTCCTTTGCGCCAGGTAGAGCTGCCCGCACGAGCGGTGTACGAGTCGGTCCAGTGAATCCGAGGTGAACGAATTCGGGAACCTCTGAATCCGTATCGTTACTTGAGGTTGCCTTGAGGTTCTATGGCCTGCCTCACATGTGCCGCCCCGCGTGCCCGCCGACACCCGGGGCTGCTGCCCCGATACGGGCGTGTCACACTCGTTGCATGCGCGTGTATCTCGGCTCCGACCATGCGGGCTACGAACTCAAGAACCACCTCGTCGAGTGGCTGAAGGCCGCCGGCCACGAGCCCGTCGACTGCGGGCCGCACATCTACGACGCCCAGGACGACTACCCGCCCTTCTGCCTCCGTGCCGCGGCGCGGACGGCCGCGGACCCGGACGCCCTCGGCATCGTGATCGGCGGCTCCGGCAACGGCGAGCAGATCGCCGCCAACAAGGTGAAGGGCGTGCGCGCGGCGCTGGCCTGGAGCGAGGAGACGGCGGCCCTCGGCCGGCAGCACAACAACGCCAACGTGGTGGCCGTGGGTGCGCGCATGCACAGCACGGAGGAGGCGACCAAGTTCGTCGAGGTCTTCCTCAACACCCCGTTCTCCGGTGACGAGCGTCACATCCGCCGCATCGACATGCTGTCGGCGTACGAGACCACGGGCGACCTCCCGCCGATCCCGGGCCACCACCCGCAGCAGGACTGAGCCCCCGAGGGGGCGGGAAGGAACGGGCACCCGTGCCAGAGGGGCACACGATCCACCGGCTGGCCCAGGACTACGCCGACCGCTTCTCGGGGCGGCCCGCCCGCGTCACCAGCCCCCAGGGCAAGTTCTCCGACGCCGCGGCCCTGCTGGACCGCACCGAGCCGACCGCGACGGAAGCCCACGGCAAGCACCTCTTCCTGGGCTTCCGGGACGGCGAGTGGGTCCACATCCACCTCGGCCTCTTCGGCAAGGTCGGCTTCGGGGACGCCCCGGCGCCCCCGCCGGCCGACACCGTCCGGCTCCGGCTCGCCAACGACACGTCGTACGCCGACCTGCGCGGCCCCACCACCTGCGCCCTGATCACGGACGCCGAGAAGCGGGCGATCCACGACCGGCTCGGCCCCGACCCGCTGCGCGCGGACGCCGACCCGGGCACGGCCTACCGCAGGATCTCCCGCAGCCGTACGACGATCGCCGCGCTGCTCATGGACCAGAAGATCGTGGCCGGCGTCGGCAACGTCTACCGCGCGGAGGTGCTGTTCCGGCACGGCATCGACCCCTACCGCGCGGGCCGGGACGTCACCCCGGCCGAGTGGGACGCCATCTGGGCCGACCTGGTCGCGCTGATGCGGGAGGGCGTCCGGAACAACCGGATCGACACCGTCCGCCCGGAGCACACCCCGGAGGCCATGGGCCGCCCGCCCCGCGTCGACGACCACGGCGGCGAGGTGTACGTCTACCGCCGGGCGAACCTGCCCTGCCACCTCTGCGGCGACGAGGTCCGCACCGCCGGCCTCGCCGCCCGCAACCTCTTCTGGTGCCCGACCTGCCAGAAACGCTGACCGGTCTGCGGGCAGCGCCGGCCTAGAAGCCGTGGGGCAGCCACGGGGGCACCGGTGAGCCGAACGCCACCGACGCCTCCGTCAGCGCCCCCGGCCGCAGCTCCCGCACCCGCCCGGCCGCCGCGAGCGACAGCAGGCTCACCCCGCCCAGGTACGCCGCGCCCAACTCCCGCACCGACAGGGCGAGGTCGGCCGCGTCGGCCGTCCGCTCGCAGGACGCGCCCTTCGGGTCACCGGTCAGCCGCCAACGCCCCGCGTTCCACGGGCAGAAGGCGTCCTCCACCTCGAACACGACGTCGACCGGGGTCAGATACGTACGGGCCGACAGGGCCGCCCCCACGTCCACGAGCCGGACGTACCCGGCGTCCCGTGCCTGGGGCAGGCAGCGGCGGATGTCGGAGACCAGGTACTGCCAGGCGTCGTCGACCGGCCGCGCCCGCATCTTGAGCGTCGTCATCAGGTCGATGCCGAACAGGAAACGCCACAGCGCCGCCTCGCTCGCCGGATCGAGGGCCGCCAGGTCCTCCAGCGTCACCGTGCCGTCGTGACCGCTCGGCCCCCAGCTCATCTTCGTACGGAAGCGCGTGTACCCGGTGATCTCGCCGTCCCGTTCGACGACCACGCACTGCAGCGCCGACGCGCCCTCCCGCTCGCTCTCCGGATCGACCAGCGCGGCCCGCTCCCAGCCGGGCTGCCGGGCCAGCATGCCCGGACGCCGGGGCACCAGGGCCGCGTACACCGCCTCGCACTCCGCCAGCACGTCGGCGGGCGCCGCGTAGCGCACGCGCAGCTCGTCGGCGCCCTCGGGCACCGCCAGGGTCACCCGGCCGGTGTCGATCTCGGCGAGGAGCTGCAAGGTCGCGGCGCCGTACCCGAAGCGGCCGTAGATCGCGGGCTCGGAGGCGAACAGCGCGGCCAGCGGCTCGCCCTTGGCGCGCGCGTCGTCCAGCAGCCGCCGCATCATCGCCGTCAGGACCCCGCGCCGCCGGTGCGTCGCGGCCACGCTGACCATCGTCACGCCCGCGGTCGGCACCACCGCCCCGCCCGGCACGGTCATCCGGAAGCTGAACGCCCCGGACGTGCCGACGAGCGTGTCCCCGTCCCAGGCGGCCAGGGACCGGTCGAACTCGGTGAGCGACTTGTCCAGTTCCCGCTCCTCGGCGGAGGCCGCTCCGCCGCCGAACGCGCGGACCAGGTGGTCCCACCACCGGTCGAACTCCTCCGGGCGCAGCGTCTTCAACTCGGTCCCGTTCTCAGTCCCCATGCGCCATGCCTATCAGGGCGAAGGAGGGCGAGCCAGTGATTTTCGCCCCGGTCCGGCCCGCCGGAACCCGGCCGACGGGCGGCGAAGTGGAATCCCACAGGGGGGACAAGTGGGACCTCCCGTGCCAAGCAGCCGGTCCGCTGGATAGGGTCGCGAACTGATGGCAGCAGGACGACAGCGGCGCGCGAAGGCCGAGACGTTCACGGCCCGGTGGAAGATGCAGTGGCACCGGGCCCGCGTCGGCCTGCGCAGAAGCGCCGTGGACTACTTCCGCGGGGACGGCTCCGACTGGATCGCCTTCGCCGGGCTGCTGCTGACCGTCCCGGTCCTCGCGACCATGACCCTCCTCGACTCCGTGTGGTGCTCCCCGGCCACCCTGGTGCTGCCGATCGTCGCCGGCGGCCTGCTGCTGCGCCCGGCGAGCCTGCTCGGCCTGTACGCGGCGGCGGCCACCGCGCTGATCGTGGAGTCGGTCCGCCTCGGCCCCTACACCGAGGGTCCCTCCCGGGTCACCCCGGGCGTGGTCCTGGTGGTGGCCGCGTGCGGCTTCTTCGGCCTGCTGACCGCCCAGTTCCGCAGCCGGGTCGGCGTGCCCTGGCGGCGCGGCGGCACCATGCTGTTCGACCTGCGCGAGCGCATCCGGGTGCAGAGCAAGCTCCCGAAGCTGCCGCAGGGCTGGCACCACGAGATGGCGCTGCGCCCGGCGGGCGGCCAGTCCTTCTCCGGTGACTTCGTCGTCGCCGCCCGCACGAACGGCGGCCGGACGCTGGAGGTCGTGCTCACCGACGTGTCCGGCAAGGGCATGGACGCGGGCTCGCGGGCCCTGCTGCTGTCCGGCGCCTTCGGCGGCCTGCTGGGCTCCCTCCCGCCGCACTCCTTCCTCCCGGCCGCCAACGGCTACCTCCTGCGCCAGGAGTGGGAGGAGGGCTTCGCCACCTCCATCCACCTGGTCCTGGACCTGGACTCCGGGGACTACGAGCTGTACTCCGCCGGGCACCCGCCGGGGCTCCAGCTCAGCGCGGGCAGCGGTCGCTGGGAGGAGAAGTCCGCCGAGGGGCCGCTGCTCGGCGTGTACGACGGCGCCCAGTTCGACCCCGTGAAGGGCTCGC
This sequence comes from Streptomyces sp. NPDC004658, assembly GCF_040609555.1. NCBI lineage: Bacteria > Bacillati > Actinomycetota > Actinomycetes > Kitasatosporales > Streptomycetaceae > Streptomyces > Streptomyces sp. NPDC004658. Next base: position 42,976 of record NZ_JBEXKG010000013.1, on the reverse strand, counting down.
TGCGCCCCGGTGACGTGCTGATGCTGTTCACCGACGGACTGGTGGAGACCTCGGACCGGGACATCGTGGAGGGCATCGACCGCCTCACCGGCGAGGCCGACCGCTATGTGGCCGGCGGCTTCCACGGCGCCGCCTGGCACCTCATCGAGGCGGTCGCCAAGGACGTCAACGACGACCGCGCGCTGCTCCTCATCTGCCGCCAGCCGACGGGGAACGGCCGCTGACCCGACCGCCCGGCCGCGGTCGTCCTCCGTGGTGGCCGCCGCTCCCGGGGCGGGGGGACACTGGAGCCATGACCCAGCTCACGCTCGCAGAGGTCGAGGCCGTCGCACGGGCCGCCCACGAGGGGCAGACCGACAAGGCGGGGCTGCCGTACGCCGAACACCTCGCGGCCGTCGCCGAGGGCGTGCGCGCCCGCGGCGGTGACCCGGAGCAGATCGCGGCGGCCTGGCTGCACGACTCCGTCGAGGACGACGCGCTCAGCCGGGAGTGGCTGGCCGCCGCGGCCCTGACCCCGCGTACCAAGGCCATCGTGGACGCCCTCACCAAGCGGCCGGGCGAGGAACTGGAGGCGTACACGCGCCGCATCCTCGCCACCCCGGGCGCGCTGCTGGTGAAGGAGGCCGACCTGGCGCACAACGCCGACCCGCGGCGGCTCGCGGCGCTCGACGGGCCGACCCGGGAACGGCTGGCCGAGAAGTACGCGAGGACGCGCGCGCTTCTCGGCCTCCACGTGTGAGCGGGCTTCCGGGGGAGAGCGGACCGGCTAGACGCCCGCCTTCTCCCGCGGTTTCTGCCGTTCGCGGGCCAGCTCGGCAGCGTCCTCCCGGAACGCCCACTCCATCTTCGGCTCCATCGCGAAGCGGAAGACGCGCTGCACCGGCTTGGTGCACAGCACCGTGACGGCGGCGGCGGCCAGGACGGTGACGGCGACCGCGCCCAGGGCGCCGTACCGCTCGGCGAGGTCGAACCCGCCCGCGTAGAGCGCGCCCTTGACCACGAAGCCGTGGAGCAGATAGCCGTACAGCGTGCCCGCGCCGAGCGCCGTGAACCACGTCCGGCGACCCGGCACCCAGGCGAGGAAACAGGCGGTCAGCAGCAGCGCGCAGCCGAACATGGCGAGCGTCATCAGCGGTCCGGTCCACCAGGGGGCGCCGATGTCCTGCGCCGAACTCTGCCGGTAGAACCATCCGCCGTCCACGCGCGGCACGGTCCACCAGCCGACGGCCAGCGCCGCGGCGAACACCGGTACGGACAGCACCCGCACCGCGCGCCGGCGTATCAGCGCGAAGTGCTCGGGCCTCAGCAGCAGGCCGAGGACGAAGCAGGGCAGGAACTGCAGGACGCGGCCGAGGTCCAGGTTGTCGTCGAGGCCCGGGGTGACCGATCCGACCATGGCGATGCCCAGCGCCAGGGGCAGCGGCCGGCGGACCAGCTTCCACAGGGGGGTGGTCAGGCGCCAGATGAACAGCGCGCACAGGAACCAGGTCAGGTAGTAGGGGGAGACGAGGCTGATCGGGTCGTCGGCCTGGCCCGCGTAGCGCCGGAACAGCGAGTAGGCGATCTGGAACAGCAGGTACGGGACCGCTATGCCGGTGACCAGCCGCTTCAGCCGGTCCGGGCGCATGTCGAAACTGCGGGAGAAGTAGCCGGAGATGACGATGAACGCCGGCATGTGGAAGGTGTACACGACGTTGTACAGGCCTTCGAGGACCCGGTTGTCGGTCTTGATGGCCGACCAGGAGTGCCCCAGTGCCACCAGCACGATCGCCAGGTACTTGGCGTTGTCGAAGAACGCGTCGCGCTGCCTGCCCGGTCTGTCGGTCCGCGACTGCTCCTGCGCGTGTGTCGGGGTTCGCCGATCGGGCACCCCACTCACCGGCGGCTGTGCCGGGGGGAGCGGCCTGCGGCTGTGGCCGGGGGACGTTGCGGCGTCGAACATCTCAGGCACCCTAGCGTCGGCTGTGGGATTCCGTAAAACCCGCCCTGTCATTCCTGGTTATCCCGCCCGGGTACCCCGTAATTCGCCGAACTTGCCATCCTGGTCGACGTGATGATGGGCACACAGGTGTCGTCCGTTCGCCCAGGATGTACCGATTAATACAGACTAATTCGGGCATACTGCGTCTCTGTGTCCCGTACGTGGATTCCCTGTTCCGTGCATTGCGTGGTTATTGAAACGAAGTCCCTGGAATTCGTGCGGATTTCGTGACCGCGTCACCGGTCGCATTCCTGTGCGAGGCGTACCGCGCATGTGTGGACGCCCGGCGTTCCGTCAGGACCCGCATACGGGGGGCGGGTTGGTGGCACGATGGTTCTGGCGGGGGTGCGCGGGCCGTACCTCCGGGCCGGGAGAGCGGACCGACCGAGGGTGTGATCAGTTGTGGCCATTTCACTGTCTGTGGTGCTGCTGTTGGCGATCATCCTGGTGGTGCTGATCCGAGGGGGGAACATCAAGGCCGGCCCGGCCATCGTCGCCATCCTCTTCGGTTTCTTCCTTGCCTCGACCGGCATGGCACCGTCGATCAACCGCTTCCTGAACTCGATAGCGGAGTCCATCAACTCGATCAGGTTCTGACCCGGCGGGCGAGCCGGACCACTGAAACAGCGGGGGCCTGCGGGGCCCCGGTGCCGGGCGCCCCGGACCCGCCGACGGCCGACGGCCGACGGATCGCGAGGCGCGTCGCCGGCGACTCACGGTGCCCCCGCCCCCGGCCGCGCCCGCACGAGGCCCCACCGCCTCCGGTCCCGGCTCGCCGTCACGCTCGTCCACGGCCGGTACGCCGCCGACGGCGAGCCCCGCCTTCTGTTCCACCCTTCTGGTCCACCACGAGGTGACCGCCGCCCGCCGGGTGCCACGTCCGCCGCCCCGGCCCGGTCCCGCCCGGCGGTCACCGTGCCCGGTGCCCGGTGCCCGGTGCCCGGGGCAGGTGGCGGGCCGGCGGCACCCTGGTCGATCGCGGCGAGTTCTCCACCGTCATCGCGGGCTCGCCGTCACCTTTGTCATCGACTCCGACCTCGGCCTGCCGGCCACCGCCCACCGTGCCGCTCCGCGCCGTGCTCGGCCCGCTGACCGCCCGGTGCGCCGAGCCGCTCCCCCCGGCGCCTGACCGGCCGCCGGGACCGGCGGACGCCACCGGAGGCCCAGCCCGCCCCCGGACGGCACTGGGTCCGGGCCTCGGACCACCGTGAGCGGAAGACCGCCGACGGGCGGACGCCGTGATCGTGAACGCCCCGAAGCCGGGCACGGAGGAGTGGCCGGCCCTTGTGACGGCAGAAGGCCCAGGGAGAGAAGATCAACCTCTCACCTGGGCCTTCGGCATCCAGAGCGGGCGACGGGAATCGAACCCGCGTAGCTAGTTTGGAAGACTAGGGCTCTACCATTGAGCTACGCCCGCAGCAGTGCGCCGCAGGTCGGTGACCGCGGCACTGAAGGCATCGTAGCGGGTCGCCCGCCGCCGAGGCCAACGACTTGGACGACCCGGCACCGCGCGTCCCGCCTCGGAGAATGCGGCCGACGGATCGGGTCGGGGCATGTACCCTACGTGTCGCACCAGACGGGGTGTGGCGCAGCTTGGTAGCGCGTCCGCTTTGGGAGCGGAAGGCCGTGGGTTCAAATCCCGCCACCCCGACCACCGGCCCGTGACGTCGGGCTCGGCGACGTCGTGATGATCGCCTTTTGGGGCGCTGACCGGCTGCGGTTACTATGCAAGCTGCGCGCCCGTGTGTCCCGGCCCTCACGGCCTACGAACTCCTCCGGGCGGCGAAATCCGCCGGACCCATCGGGCTCCGGCAGAACCCGAGAAGTCAGCCACAAGGAGACCGAACCGTGAAGAGCGCCGTGGAGACCCTGAACCCGACCCGGGTTCGGCTCACTGTCGAGGTGCCCTTCGAGGAGCTCAAGGACAGCCTCGACGCGGCGTACAAGAAGATCAACCAGCAGGTCACGGTGAAGGGCTTCCGCAAGGGCAAGATCCCGGCCCGCGTGATCGACCAGCGGTTCGGCCGCGGTGCGGTGCTGGAGGAGGCCGTCAACGACGCGCTGCCCAAGTTCTACACCGAGGCGGTCAACGAGGCCGAGCTCAGCCCGCTGGGCCAGCCCGAGGTCGACATCACCGAGCTGAAGGACGGCGAGACGCTGAACTTCACCGCCGAGGTCGACGTCCGCCCGGCCCTGGAGATCCCGGACTACTCCGGCATCGAGGTCGAGGTCGACGCCGTCGAGGTGACGGACGAGGACGTCGAGAAGTCCGTGGAGCAGCTGCGTGAGCGCTTCGCGTCGACCTCTCCGGTCGAGCGCGCCGCCGAGGACGGCGACGTCGTCACCATCGACCTGGAGGCCAAGGTCGACGGCGAGGTGCTGGAGGACGGCATCGCCAACGGCGTCTCCTACACCATCGGCTCCGGCGAGCTGCTGGACGGCATCGACGACGCCGTCAAGGGCCTGTCCGCCGGTGAGGAGGCCACCTTCACCTCCGAGCTGAAGGGCGGCTCCGCCGCGGGCAAGGAGGCCGAGGTCACCGTCAAGGTCACCCAGGTCGCCGCCCGCGAACTGCCGGAGCTGGACGACGAGTTCGCGCAGCTGGCCTCCGAGTTCGACACCCTGGAGGAGCTGAAGGCCGACAGCCGCAAGCGCCTCACCAACATGAAGCAGTTCGACCAGGCCACGCAGGCGCAGGAGCGCGTCCTGGAGAAGTTGCTGGAGCTGGTGGAGGTCCCGGTCCCCGAGAAGCTCCTCGAGGACGAGATCAACACCCGCAAGCACAACCTGGAGCACCACCAGCTCGCCCAGATGGGCCTCACCCTCGACAAGTACCTGGAGATCCAGGGCAAGACCGCCGAGGAGTTCGAGACCGAGACCCGCGAGGCCGCGGTCAAGGGCATCAAGACCCAGTTCGTCCTCGACGAGCTGGTCAAGAAGGAGAACCTCAACGTCAACCAGGAGGAGCTCACCGAGCACCTCATGCGGCGTGCGGCGTCCTCCGGCATGTCCCCCGACCAGTTCGCCCAGGCCGTCGTCGAGGGCGGCCAGGTGCCGCTCCTGGTCGGCGAGGTCGCCCGCGGCAAGGCCCTGGCCGTGGTGGTCGAGTCCGCCACGGTGAAGGACACCAACGGCGAGATCGTCAACCTGGACGACGAGGAGGAGACCGAGGAGGCGCCGGCCGAGGCCGAGGCCGCCGAGGCGTCCGACTCCGCCGAGGAGAAGACCGAGGGCTGAGCGGCCCAGCGGCGCCTGTGAGGCACCTACGACGGGCCCTGGGGGCTTTCCCCCGGGGCCCGTCGCGTTCCCCCCGGGACCCGTGGCGCCGGCCGCCTCCCACGGGGCGGCCGTACCGGCCGGGCGGGCCCGCCGGCGCGCCGCCCCGGGCATTCCCCGGCGCCCCCGCGCGGCGACCTGCGCTGACAGCGAACAGCTCACTTACCGGGATTCCCCGGAGGGAACGTCGCGTTAGGGTCCATGAAAGGCAGAACAATGAGACGGCCCGGCGCCGTCGTAAGACGAGCAGGTGGATACGTGACGAATCTGATGCCCTCCGCCGCCGGCGAGCCTTCCATCGGTGGTGGCCTCGGCGACCAGGTCTACAACCGGCTGCTCAACGAGCGGATCATCTTCCTCGGCCAGCAGGTTGACGACGACATCGCCAACAAGATCACCGCGCAGCTGCTGCTCCTTGCCGCCGAGCCGGACAAGGACATCTACCTCTACATCAACAGCCCGGGCGGCTCGGTCACGGCCGGCATGGCGATCTACGACACCATGCAGTACATCCCGAACGACGTGGTGACGATCGCCATGGGCATGGCCGCCTCGATGGGCCAGTTCCTGCTGACCGGCGGCTCCGCCGGCAAGCGCTTCGCCCTGCCGCACGCGGACATCATGATGCACCAGGGCTCCGCGGGCCTCGGCGGTACGGTCTCGGACATCAAGATCCAGGCCGAGTACCTGATGCGCACCAAGAAGCGCATGTCGGAGCTGACCGCGTTCCACTCCGGCCAGACGGTCGAGACGATCATCCGCGACGGCGACCGCGACCGCTGGTTCACCCCGGAGGAGGCCAAGGAGTACGGTCTCATTGACGAGATCATCACGCACGCCTCGGGTGTTCCGGGAGGCGGCGGCACCGGTGCCTGACCGGTCCGGCCACGCCATGCACCGCCGAGACACCAGCCCCCCGAACGCCACCAGGACGGTGAACCCCATGAGCAACTTCCCCGGCGCCGCCAGCGGCATGTACGAAGGGCCCCGCCCCGACAGCCGCTACGTCATCCCGCGCTTCGTCGAGCGCACCTCCCAGGGCATCCGCGAGTACGACCCGTACGCGAAGCTCTTCGAGGAGCGCGTGATCTTCCTGGGCGTCCAGATCGACGACGCCTCCGCCAACGACGTCATGGCGCAGCTGCTGTGCCTGGAGTCGATGGACCCGGACCGGGACATCTCGATCTACATCAACAGCCCCGGTGGCGACATGACCGCCCTCACGGCGATCTACGACACGATGCAGTTCGTGAAGCCCGATATCCAGACGGTCTGCATGGGCCAGGCGGCCTCCGCCGCGGCCATCCTGCTCGCCGCCGGCACCCCCGGCAAGCGCATGGCGCTGCCGAACTCCCGGGTGCTGATCCACCAGCCGGCCGGCTCCACCGGCCGCGGTCAGCTCTCCGACCTGGAGATCATCGCCAACGAGTTCACCCGGATGCGCGAGCAGCTGGAGAACATGCTGGCCAAGCACTCGAACCGGCCCATCGAGCAGGTCCGCGAGGACATCGAGCGGGACAAGATCCTCACGGCCGAGGAGGCGCTGGAATACGGCCTCGTCGACCAGATCATCTCCACCCGCAAGCTGAACAACAGCGCGGTCCGCTGACAGCGCAACCACGCACGTCCGGCCCCTCTTGGCACGGTGCACGTCAAAGTGAACCCTGCCAAGGGGGGCCCGAACACCGGGCCCGGCAAGGTACCGTCGGACATAAGGCAGCACCAGGAGCCGCTGGACTCATAGCGTCCAGGCGTCTCCCAGGCGAAGGGGAAGCACACCGTGGCACGCATCGGTGACGGCGGCGATCTGCTCAAGTGCTCGTTCTGCGGCAAGAGCCAGAAGCAGGTCAAGAAGCTCATCGCAGGGCCCGGTGTGTACATCTGCGACGAGTGCATCGATCTCTGCAACGAGATCATCGAGGAGGAGCTCGCGGAGACCAGCGAGGTGCGCTGGGAGGAGCTGCCCAAGCCCCGCGAGATCTACGAGTTCCTCGAGGGCTACGTGGTCGGCCAGGAGGCCGCCAAGAAGGCGCTCTCCGTCGCGGTGTACAACCACTACAAGCGGGTCCAGGCGGGCGAGAACGGCGGCGCGAGCGGCCGGGACGACGCCATCGAGCTGGCGAAGTCCAACATCCTGCTGCTGGGCCCCACGGGCTCCGGCAAGACGCTCCTCGCGCAGACGCTGGCGCGGATGCTGAACGTCCCGTTCGCGATCGCCGACGCCACGGCGCTGACCGAGGCGGGCTACGTCGGCGAGGACGTCGAGAACATCCTCCTCAAGCTCATCCAGGCGGCCGACTACGACGTCAAGAAGGCCGAGACCGGGATCATCTACATCGACGAGATCGACAAGGTCGCGCGCAAGAGCGAGAACCCGTCGATCACCCGTGACGTCTCCGGCGAGGGCGTCCAGCAGGCCCTGCTGAAGATCCTGGAGGGCACCACGGCCTCGGTGCCCCCGCAGGGCGGCCGCAAGCACCCCCACCAGGAGTTCATCCAGATCGACACGACGAACGTGCTGTTCATCGTGGGCGGTGCCTTCGCGGGCCTGGAGAAGATCATCGAGGCGCGCGCCGGCGCGAAGGGCATCGGCTTCGGCGCCACGATCCTCTCCAAGCGCGAGCTGGAGTCCAAGGACGTCTTCGAGGACGTCATGCCGGAGGACCTGGTCAAGTTCGGCATGATCCCGGAGTTCATCGGCCGCCTGCCGGTGATCACGTCGGTCCACAACCTGGACCGCGAAGCGCTCCTGAAGATCCTGGTCGAGCCCCGCAACGCGCTCGTCAAGCAGTACCAGCGCCTGTTCGAACTCGACGGCGTCGAGCTGGACTTCGAGCGGGAGGCGCTGGAGGCCATCGCCGACCAGGCCATCCTCCGCCAGACCGGCGCCCGCGGCCTGCGCGCCATCATGGAGGAGGTCCTCCAGGGCGTGATGTACGAGGTCCCGTCCCGCAAGGACGTCGCCCGCGTCGTCATCACCGCCGACGTGGTCCTCTCCAACGTCAACCCGACCCTGATCCCGCGGGACGCCCGCGGCCGGGGCTCGGGGGAGCAGAAGACGGCGTAGCCGCAGCGGCCACGCACACGGAGGGGGCCCCGGTCGACCGACCGGGGCCCCCTCCGTGCCGTGCGCGGAACGCGTCAGGCCTTGACGCGCACCTCGCTGCGGAGCTTGGCGGTCAGCTCGGCGTCCTTCGCCGGGTCGCTGCTGCGGCCCGCCGCCAGGTTGGCGAAGTCCATCGGCATGACGAACCCGATGGTGCTGTGGTCGCCCCAGACGCAGATCGTGAGCGTCACGTCCTTCGGCCCGCCGCTGCTCGCGCCGGTGGGGGCCGTGGCCTGCTGGCACTTGAGGACCGCGCCGTCGAGCCCGGCCGGCTTGTACTCCTTCGGCTCGCCCTTCAGGGCGACGTCCTTGCTGTCACTGTCCTTCTGGGACTCGGACTTGAACCAGGCGAACATCGCGTCGACGGTCTTCTCGGGGTCGTCGATGGTGCCGTAGACACCGCCGAAGTTGATCCCCTTCTTGCTCAGCGGATTGTCCGGGTCCCCGGCCTCGTACGCGGCGCTGACGTCCTTGGGGTCGTGCACACCCCACTTCTCGGCGTCCTTGAGGTCGCTGTCCGTCATGGTGTCGCTGTCGCCCTTGGACTTCTTGTACTCGGACAGCACCGTCGCCGGAGTCGTCAGCTTGTGCGGGCCGTCGTCCGCGACACCGCCGCTGCCGCTGCCGCTGCCGCTCAGCAGGAAGTACGCGCCCACCGCCACGGCGGCCACCACGGCCACCGCGCCGATGATCAGGCCCGTCTTCTTCTTGCCCCCGCCGGGCTGCGGCGCCTGCGGCATGCCGTAGGGCTGCTGCTGCCCGTAGGGGTTCGGCTGCTGGCCGTACGGCCCGGGCTGCCCCTGCTGGCCGTACGGACCCGGCTGCTGCGGCGCGCCCTGCTGCGGGTAGCCGTACCCCGGCTGCGGCGCCGGCGGGGTCTGCTGGGGGTAGCCGTAGCCGGGCTGGGGAGCCTGCGGCTGCTGGCCGTAGGGGCCCGGCTGGCCGTACGGCCCAGGCTGCCCCTGCTGGCCGTACGGACCCGGCTGCTGGGGCGGCTGGCCGTACGGGCCCGGCTGGTTGTTGCTCATTCCTGGGTTCCCCTCCAGAAGCTTATGTGTTCCTGACATCCTGACCCAGGCCCGGGAACGGCACGGCGGCGGGGGCCGCACCGTTACACAACAAAGGCGTTTCGGGACCACCCTGTGACACCTCTAAACTGACCCCCGTGACCGAGAACGCTCAGCAGCAGCCACCCGCGCCCGCCACCGAACTGCCGACCCAGTACGCGCCGGCCGATGTAGAGGGGCCGCTGTACGAGCGCTGGGTAGAGCGCGGTTACTTCGAGGCGGACGCCAAGAGCGACAAGCCGCCGTACACGATCGTCATCCCGCCGCCGAACGTCACCGGCAGCCTGCACCTCGGGCACGCCTTCGAGCACACGCTCATCGACGCCCTCACCCGCCGCAAGCGGATGCAGGGCTACGAGACGCTGTGGCAGCCCGGCATGGACCACGCCGGCATCGCCACGCAGAACGTGGTCGAGCGCGAGCTGGGCAAGGAGGGCAAGTCCCGGCACGACCTGGGCCGCGAGGCCTTCGTCGAGCGCGTCTGGCAGTGGAAGGCCGAGTCCGGCGGGCAGATCTCCGGGCAGATGCGGCGCCTCGGTGACGGTGTCGCCTGGTCGCGCGAGCGCTTCACCATGGACGAGGGTCTGTCCCAGGCCGTCCAGACCATCTTCAAGAAGCTCTACGACGACGAGCTGATCTACCGCGCCGAGCGCATCATCAACTGGTGCCCGCGCTGTCTGACGGCCATCTCGGACATCGAGGTCGAGTACCAGGACGACGACGGCGAGCTGGTCTCGATGAAGTACGGCGAGGGGGACGACACCATCGTCGTCGCCACCACCCGTGCCGAGACGATGCTCGGTGACACCGCCGTCGCCGTCCACCCGGACGACGAGCGGTACAAGCACCTCGTCGGCAAGCTCATCAGGCTGCCGCTGACCGACCGCTCCATCCCGGTCGTCGCCGACACGCACGTCGACCCCGAGTTCGGCACCGGCGCCGTCAAGGTCACCCCGGCGCACGACCCGAACGACTTCGAGATCGGCCAGCGCCACGACCTGCCGGCCATCACCGTGATGGACGAGCACGCCGTCATCACCGTCCACGGCCCCTTCCAGGGCATGGACCGCCTGGAGGCCCGCTCGGCGATCGTCGCCGCGCTGCGCGCCGAGGGCCGGATCGTCGCCGAGAAGCGGCCGTACGTCCACTCCGTCGGCCACTGCTCGCGCTGCAAGACCACCATCGAGCCGCGCCTGTCCATGCAGTGGTGGGTCAAGGTCGGTCCGCTGGCCAAGGCCGCCGGCGACGCCGTGCGCGAGGGCAAGGTCAGGATCCACCCGCAGGAGATGGAGAAGCGGTACTTCGACTGGGTCGACAACCTCCACGACTGGTGCATCTCGCGCCAGCTGTGGTGGGGCCACCGCATCCCGGTCTGGTACGGCCCGAACGGCGAGGTCGTCTGCGTCGGCCCGGACGAGGAGCCGCCGGCCGGCGAGGGCTGGCACCAGGACACCGACGTCCTCGACACCTGGTTCTCCTCCGGGCTGTGGCCCTTCTCCACGCTCGGCTGGCCCGAGCAGACCGAGTCGCTCGCGAAGTTCTACCCGAACTCGGTCCTGGTCACCGGCTACGACATCCTCTTCTTCTGGGTCGCCCGGATGATGATGTTCGGCCTGTACGCGATGGACGGCACCCCGCCGTTCCACACCATCGCCCTGCACGGCATGGTCCGCGACCAGTTCGGCAAGAAGATGTCGAAGTCCTTCGGCAACGCGGTCAACCCGCTGGACTGGATGGACAAGTACGGCTCCGACGCCCTGCGCTTCACCCTGGCCCGCGGCGCCAACCCGGGCGTCGACGTGCCGATCGGCGAGGACTGGGTCCAGGGCTCCCGCAACTTCGCCAACAAGATCTGGAACGCGACCCGCTTCGCGCTGATGAACGGCGCGACGGTGGACGGCCCGCTGCCGGACCCGTCGGTCATGTCGGCCACGGACCGCTGGATCCTCTCCCGCCTCAACTCGGTGGTCGCGGAAGTCGACGCGTACTACGACGACTTCCAGTTCGCCAAGCTCTCCGACGCCCTCTTCCACTTCGCGTGGGACGAGGTCTTCGACTGGTACGTCGAGCTGTCCAAGACGGTGTTCCAGGCGGGCGGCGAGCCGGCCGAGGTCTCCCAGCGCGTCCTCGGCGAGGTCCTGGACGTCACCCTCAAGCTGCTGCACCCGGTGGTCCCGTTCGTCACGGAGACCCTCTGGACGACGCTGACGGGCGGCGAGTCGATCGTCATCGCCGACTGGCCGAAGGACAGCGGCTTCCGTGACGCGGCGGCCGAGCAGGAGATCTCCACCCTCCAGTCGGTCATCACCGAGGTCCGCCGCTTCCGCGCCGACCAGGGCCTCCAGCCCGGCCAGCGGGTCCCGGCCCGCCTGACGCTGGGCGGCACGCCGCTCGCCCCGCACGAGGCCGCCATCCGCCAGCTGCTCCGCCTCCAGCCGGAGGGCGAGGGCTTCACGGCGACGGCGACCCTGCCGGTGGCGGGAGCCGAGGTGGCCCTCGACCTGTCCGGCACGATCGACGTCGCGGCGGAGCGCAAGCGCCTGGCCAAGGACCTGGCCGCCGCGGAGAAGGAGAAGGCCCAGGCCACGGCCAAGCTCGGCAACGAGGCGTTCCTGGCGAAGGCCCCGGAGAACGTGGTGGACAAGATCCGCACGCGCCTGGCCAAGGCCGAGGAGGACATCACCCGCATCACCGCCCAGCTGGAGAGGCTGCCGCAGGCGTGAGCCGTCACCGAAGGCCCCGGCGCTCTTGAAGGCGCCGGGGCCTTCGGCGTCCCCCGTCAGGGGCACGGGGCCGTATCGGCATGCGGCTCCGCCGCGCGGGCGCGACCAGCCCCTGGCGGCCCGCGGCCGGCCGGCCAGACAAGCCACCCCATACCGCCGCAGCGGCGCAGTCACCCGCTCCGTAGACTGGGCCTCGTGAGCGAAGCGCCCGGCACCAGCGACACCCCCGACCCCCTCGACTCCTTCGACGAGATCATCGAGGCCGAGACCACCCGCGACCCCGACCTCGCGGTCATCGAGGCCGGCAGCCGCACCCTGCGCACCCAGGGCGGTCCTCCGCAGGCGGAGGTGCCCGCCCGCCCCGAGGACCCCGAGACCGACAGGGCCCTGCGCGAGGTCGAGGCGGAGCTGGCGACCCGCTGGGGCGAGACGAAGCTGGAGCCATCGGTCAGCCGCATCGCCGCGCTGATGGACGTGCTGGGCGAGCCGCAGCGGTCGTACCCCTCGATCCACATCACCGGAACGAACGGCAAGACCTCCACCGCCCGCATGATCGAGGCCCTGCTCGGCGCCTTCGAGCTGCGCACCGGCCGCTACACCAGCCCCCACGTGCAGTCGATCACCGAGCGGATCAGCCTGGACGGCGCCCCGATCACCGCCGAGCGGTTCATCGAGACGTACCAGGACATCAAGCCGTACGTCGAGATGGTCGACGGGCAGCAGGAGTACCGGCTGTCCTTCTTCGAGGTGCTCACCGGCATGGCGTACGCGGCCTTCGCGGACGCCCCCGTGGACGTCGCCGTCGTCGAGGTCGGCATGGGCGGCTCCTGGGACGCCACCAACGTGATCGACGGCGACGTCGCCGTCGTCACCCCCATCGACCTCGACCACACCGACCGGCTCGGCGAGACGCACGCGGAGATCGCCGGCGAGAAGAGCGGCATCATCAAGCAGGACGCCACCGTCATCCTGGCCCAGCAGCCGGTGGACGCGGCGCAGGTGCTGCTGAAGAAGGCCGTCGAGGTCGACGCCACGGTCGCCCGCGAGGGGCTGGAGTTCGGGGTCGTCGCCCGGCAGGTCGCCGTCGGCGGGCAGCTGCTCACGCTGCGCGGCCTCGGCGGCGAGTACCCCGAGGTGTACCTCCCGCTGCACGGCGCCCACCAGGCGCACAACGCGGCCGTCGCGCTCGCCGCCGTGGAGGCGTTCTTCGGCGTCGGCGCGCAGCGCGCCGAGCCGCTGGACATCGACACCGTGCGCAAGGCGTTCGCGGCCGTGTCGTCCCCGGGCCGGCTGGAGGTCGTACGGCGCTCTCCCACCGTGGTGCTGGACGCCGCGCACAACCCGGCGGGTGCCGAGGCCACCGCCGAGGCCGTGCGGGAGGCGTTCGACTTCACCCGGCTGATCGGGGTCGTCGGCGCGAGCGGCGACAAGAACGTGCGCGGGCTGCTGGAGGCCTTCGAGCCGATCTTCGCGGAGGTCGTCGTCACGCAGAACTCCAGCCATCGCGCCATGGACGCGGACGAGCTGGCCGCGATCGCCGTCGAGGTGTTCGGCGACGAGCGGGTGCAGGTCGAGCCGCGGCTGCCGGACGCCCTGGAGGCCGCGATCACGCTGGCCGAGGAGGAGGGCGAGTTCGCGGGCGGCGGTGTGCTGGTGACCGGTTCCGTCATCACGGTCGGCGAGGCCCGGCTGCTGCTGGGGAAGGGCTGAGAGGCGACCATGCGTACGCTCTGTGCATCGACCCTGATCGGCGAGTTCTTCGTCATCGGCTTCGCCGGGCTCGTCGCCATGAAGGACCCGGGCCTGTCCACGTCGACGGTGTGGCTGGTCAGCGGCATCGCCATGCTGCTGTGCGTGCTGCTGTGCGGCATGGTGACCCGGCCCGGCGGGGTGGCCCTCGGCTGGGCCCTCCAGATCGCCCTGATCGCCTCCGGTGTCTTCGTCCCGACCATGTACTTCCTGGGCGCGCTGTTCGCCGCGCTGTGGTGGGCGTCGGTGCACTTCGGGAGAAAAGTGGACGAAGCGAAGGCCCGCTTCGCGGCCCAGGCCCAGTCCTCCTCCTCCACGGCTGACGCTGCGTAACAAAGGGCCCGACACGCCCTGTAACCTCGTCCCACCGCACTCGCACGTCGTGTAAGGAGCCTCCCGTGAGCCAGCGCACCCTCGTCCTCCTCAAGCCCGACGCCGTCCGTCGTGGCCTGACCGGCGAGATCATCAGCCGTATCGAGCGCAAGGCCGGCTGGCAGATCACCGCGCTGGAGCTGCGCACCCTGGACCGCGGCACGCTGGAGCAGCACTACGCCGAGCACGTCGGCAAGCCGTTCTACGAGCCGCTGGTGGAGTTCATGTCCTCCGGTCCGGTCGTCGCGCTGATCGTGGAGGGCGAGCGGGTCGTCGAGGGCGTGCGCCGGCTCGCCGGCCCGACCGACCCGATCGCCGCCGCGCCCGGTTCGATCCGCGGTGACTACGGCGTGATCGTCCGCGAGAACCTGATCCACGCCTCCGACTCCGAGGAGTCCGCCGAGCGCGAGGTGAAGATCTTCTTCCCGGGCCGTGTGTAGGACCCGCCCGCCGCGGCGAAGGTCCGGGACCACGCCCGGACCTTTCCGGGACAGTCCTGGCATTTGAGGGAACGAGCGCCCCCGAACGCCCGTCTCCACAAGCGGGGCGGCACGCCATCTGGTGACAATGGCGGAGACCCTCGCGCAGTGTTCGTGCAGGCGCGTTTACGATGGAAGCCTTCACGTCACAGCACCCGCCTCGCCGACCTGACATGCCCTCAAAAGCTCGGGAAGGCCAGATGAATCCGGATGGGGAACTCAATGTCGTTCATCGGCCGTGACATGGCTGTCGACCTCGGGACCGCCAACACGCTGGTGTACGTCAGGGGTCGCGGGATCGTACTGAATGAGCCGTCCGTCGTCGCGATCAACACCAACACGGGTGGGATCCTCGCGGTCGGTGCCGAAGCGAAGAAGATGATCGGCCGGACGCCGGGCAACATCGTGGCGGTCCGTCCGCTGAAGGACGGCGTGATCGCCGACTTCGAGATCACCGAGCGGATGCTCCGCTACTTCATCCTCAAGATCCACAAGCGGCGGTATCTGGCCCGGCCGCGGGTCGTCGTCTGTGTGCCCTCCGGCATCACGGGTGTCGAGCGCCGGGCCGTCATCGAGGCGTCCTCCCAGGCCGGCGCCCGTCAGGTGCACATCATCGAGGAGCCCATGGCCGCCGCCATCGGCTCCGGTCTGCCGGTCCACGAGGCCACGGGCAACATGGTGGTGGACATCGGCGGCGGCACCACGGAGGTCGCGGTCATCTCGCTCGGCGGGATCGTCACCGCCCAGTCCATCCGCGTCGCCGGCGATGAACTGGACAACGCGATCATCCAGTACATCAAGAAGGAGTACAGCCTCCTCCTGGGTGAGCGCACGGCGGAGCAGATCAAGATCACCATCGGTTCGGCGTACGACCTCGACACCGACGAGCACACCGAAGTCCGCGGCCGGGACCTGGTGTCCGGCCTGCCGAAGACCGTCGTCATCTCGGCGGCCGAGGTCCGCAAGGCCATCGAGGAGCCGGTCAACGCGATCGTGGACGCGGTGAAGACCACCCTCGACAAGTGCCCGCCGGAACTGTCCGGCGACATCATGGACCGAGGAATCGTTCTGACCGGCGGCGGAGCCCTGCTGCGCGGGCTCGACGAGCGACTGCGGCGGGAGACCGGCATGCCGATCCACATCGCCGAGGACCCGCTGGACAGCGTCGCGCTCGGATCCGGCAAGTGCGTCGAGGAGTTCGAGGCGCTGCAGCAGGTCCTGGACGCCCAGCCGCGCAGATGACGTAACTCTTCGATTCCGCCGTACGAGACGTTCTCCTCTCGTGCGGCGGATCGTTGATATAGAGGCATAAGCTCCCGCAAACGGGTCTCTTGGGTCGCGCCATGGCATGCGCGTCGTCCAGGGGTCCGACGAATTCCTACTTGAGGAAGGGCACGGCCGCCGCACGTGAGGGACACGAAAGAGAGCCGGCTGCTCCTGGTCCTGCTGGTCGCCATCGCGTTCGCGCTGATCACGGTGGACATCCGCGGAGGCCGGAACTCCCCGGTCGACGGTGCCCGGCACGCCGCCGCGGCGGTGTTCGGCCCGGTCGAGAACGGGCTGTCCTCCGCGGTGGAGCCGGTCGGCAACGCCGTCTCCGCGATCCGCGACTCCGGCAGCCGGCACGACCGGCTCGCCGCGCTGGAGAAGGAGAACGCGGCCCTCAAGGCCAAGCTCGGCAGCGACGACCGCAACCGCAGCCGCCTCAAGCAGCTCGACAAGCTGCTCAAGGTGGCCGGCGAGGGGCAGTACGGCATCAAGGGCGCCCAGGTCATCGCCATAGGCTCGGCCCAGGGCTTCTCCTGGACCATCACCATCGACGCCGGTGCCAACGACGGCATCAAACGGGACATGACCGTCCTGAACGGGGACGGCTTGGTCGGCCGCGTCACCACCGTCGGCCCCAGCACCTCCACCGTGCTGCTCGCCAACGACCCGGACTTCACCGTCGGCACCCGCATGGAGGCGGGCGACGAACTCGGCTTCGCCTCCGGGCAGGGCGACCGCCCGCTGCGCGTGGAACTGCTCAACGGCAAGGCGGAGGTGAAGAAGGGCGACCGGCTCGTCACGTTCGGCTCGCAGGCCGACAAGCCGTTCGTGCCCGGTGTCCCGGTCGGTGTCGTCTCCCGCGTCGACCCCTCCGGCGGCGGCCTGACCCGCACCCTGTACGTCACCCCGTACGTCAGCTTCACCAAGCTCGACATCGTCGGCGTGGTCGTGGCGCCACCGAAGAACGACCCGCGGGACACCGTGCTCCCGGCCAAGCCGAAGCCGGTCCCGACGCCGACGGTGACCGTCACGGTCACCCCGTCGGCCGACGCCCCCGCCACCGACGAGCAGCAGTAGGAGCTGTATCCCCATGCGTGTCAACCGGATCCTGCTCTCCACCCCGCTGGTCGTCGTGGCCCTGGTGATCCAGGTCAGCGTCCTCGCCCGGCTGCACCTGCCGGGCGCCGTTCCCGACCTGCTGCTGCTCACCGTCCTCGGTCTGGCGATGGGCTACGGCCATGTCGGCGGCGCCCTCGTCGGTTTCGGCGCCGGTCTCCTCGCCGACCTGGCCCCGCCGGCCGACCACGCGGCCGGCCGGTACGCGCTCGTGCTGTGCGTCATCGGCTACTGCGCCGGGCTCATCAAGCCGGAGAACGGCCGGCTGAAGTCGGCGACCGGCCCGATGGCCGTCGTGGTGGCCGCCGCCATCGGCTCCACCCTGCTCTACGCCGGGGTGGGCGCCCTGGTCGGCGACACCGCCGCCCGCCATGTCGGCCTGCCCGGGCTGCTGTTCTCCGCCGCCCTGTACGACCTGCTGCTCGCCCCGTTCGTGGTGCCCGGCGTGATGTGGCTGGCCCGCCGCGCCGACAACGACCCGCTCACCGAGACCGGGCCCGCCGCCAAGGCCGGGGACATCTCCTCGGGCTGGCTGTCCTCCGGCACGGGCCTGCGCATCGGCAGCCAGCGCAGCGGTCTGGGCGCCCTGAAGGCCAAGGCGCGCACGCGCTCCGCCCGGGTCGGCCGCATCAAGGGGGTCAAGCGACTGTGAGGGGCGGGGAGTTCCACGCCGGTGCGTCGGCCTCCGGTGCGTCGGCCTCCGGCGAGTTCACTCGAACGGGTCAGCGTTCCCGGAACGCGGGTTCACAGGCTGGTCGTTCATCATTCGTACGCGTTCTCGCACAGGCGCACTGAGAGGGGGAGACAGCCGCAGTGACCAACATCCCCGAGACCGGTCGGACCCCACGGGTCCAGATCCGGCTCGTCGTGATCCAGATCCTCGTTCTCTCCCTCCTCGGCACGCTCGGCGGCCGGTTGTGGTACCTCCAGATCCGGGAGGGCGCCGAGTACCAGAGGGAGGCGTCCGGCAACCACGTCCAGCAGGTCGTCGACCCGGCCGTGCGCGGCGACATCCTGGACGCCCGCGGAGTCCCCCTCGCGGACAACGAGACCCGCCTGGTGGTCTCCGCCTCCCGCACCGACCTGCTGAAGCAGAAGGACGACGGCAAGGCCGTCCTCACCAAGCTGGCCGGCGTCCTCCGCATGAGCCCCGAGGAGGTCATGCAGAAGGTCCGGCTGTGCGACGCGAAGACCCCCCAGCCCTGCTGGAACGGCTCGCCGTACCAGCCGATCCCGATCACCGACGAGGCCACCGCCAAGCAGGCCCTCCAGATCCGCGAGCGCTCCGAGGACTTCCCCGGCATCACCGCGGAGCCCGAGGCCGTCCGCCGCTACCCGGGCCCCGGCAAGTCCAACACCGCCCAGGTGCTCGGCTACCTCTCGCCCGTCACCGACGCCGAGATCCAGCAGGCCAAGGACACCGACTCGCCCTACCTGCGCTCCGACATGGTCGGCCGCTCCGGTCTGGAGCGGACGTACGACAAGGTGCTGCGCGGCAAGGCCGGCGTCACCCGCTACGAGGTCGACAACCTCGGCCGGGTCATCGGCAAGGCCAAGTCGGACGCGGCCGAGTCCGGTTCGAACCTGGTCACCAGCATCGACTCCCGCGTCCAGCGGGTCGCCGAGTACGAGCTGGACAAGGCGATGAAGGCCGCCCGCCAGCAGTTCGACAAGATCACCGGCACCAACTACAAGGCCGACTCCGGTGCCGTCGTGGTGATGGAGGCCAAGACCGGCCGGATCGTCGCCATGGCCTCCGCGCCGACGTACGACCCGAACGTCTGGGTCGGCGGCATCTCCGCCAAGGACTACAAGGCCCTCACCGGCAAGGACTCGGACTACCCGCTGCTCAACCGGGCCATACAGGGTCAGGCCGCCCCCGGCTCGACGTTCAAGGTGGTCTCCACGGCCGCCGCGGTCGAGGCCGGCTACCCCTTCGACGGCCGCTACCCGTGCACCAGCTCCTACTCGGTCGGCGGCCAGGTCTTCAAGAACTTCGAGGGCGAGAACTTCGGCCCCATCTCCCTGGGCCGCGCCCTGGAGGTCTCCTGCGACACCGTCTTCTACGGCCTCGCCGACCGTGAGTGGAAGAAGGACGGCGGCATCAACCCCAAGAAGGGCCAGCCGAAGGACTACTTCTACAAGGCCGCCCACCAGTTCGGCCTCGGCAGGGAGACCGGCGTCGACCTGCCCAACGAGGTCACCGGCCGCGTCCCCGACCGCCAGTGGAAGCTGGCGTACTGGAAGGCCAACAAGGACGCCTGGTGCAAGACCGGCAAAAAGGACGGCTCCTACGTCGAGAGGATCGCCTACGAGAACTGCCTCGAAGGCAACAAGATGCGCGAGGGCGACTCCATCAACTACTCCATCGGCCAGGGCGACACCCTCGTCACCCCGATCCAGGAGGCCGTGATCTACGGCGCCGTCGCCAACGGCGGCACGATGTACCAGCCGACCATCGGCAAGGCGATCATCAGCGCCGACGGCAAGACCGTCCGGGAGATCAAGCCGAAGAAGCGCGGCAGGCTGCCCGTCAGCCAGGCCACCCTCAAGGGCATGGACGACGCCTTCGCGGGCGTCATCACCCGCGGTACGGCCGCCTGGAAGTTCGGCGGCTGGCCGCAGGACAAGATCCCGCTGCACGCCAAGACCGGTACGGCCGAGGTCTACGGCAAGCAGACCACGTCCTGGCTGGCCACCTACTCCAAGGACTACACGGTGATCATGACGATCGCCCAGGCCGGTACGGGTTCCGGCGCCTCCGGTGAGGCCGTGCGCAACATCTACAGCGCCCTCTACGGCGTCCAGGGCGACGGCTCCATCGACACCAGGAAGGCGCTGCTGCCCGAGCCGCAGAAGGGCCTGCCCAAGGTCCGCACGGACGGCACCATCGCCGCCCCGAAGATCACCAGCGACCCGGCGAAGGACGCCGAGACCGCCCAGAAGAACAACCCGACCAACGGCGACGACCAGCAGCCCGCGGGCACCACGCCCTCGCCCACCACGGGCAACCGCGACACCCGCAGGCGGCCTCGCAGGAGGGGAAGCCGGAGGATGCCCTCATGACCGGCGCGAACAGCTTCTCCGTCTCCGGGTACGGCCCCGAGCGGGCCGGCTGGACCAGGATCTTCGCCCGCGACTCGCTCACCCGCCGGCTGGACTGGCCGATACTGCTCGCGGCCACCGCCCTGTCCCTGCTGGGCTCCCTGCTGGTGTACTCGGCGACCCGCAACCGCACCGAGCTGAACCAGGGCGACCCGTACTTCTTCCTGCTCCGGCACCTGATGAACCTCGGCATCGGGATCGCCCTGATGATCGGCACGCTCTGGCTCGGCCACCGCGCCCTGCGCAACGTCGTGCCGGTCCTCTACGGCCTCTCGGTGCTCCTCGCCCTGGTGGTCCTCACCCCGCTCGGCGCCACGATCAACGGTCAGCGCAACTGGCTGGTCATCGGCGGCTTCTCGCTCCAGCCCGCCGAGTTCCTCAAGGTGGCGATCATCCTGGGCATGGCCGTGATGCTGGCCGCACGGGTGGACGCCGGCGACAAGCCGTACCCCGACCACCGGACCGTGTTCCAGTCCCTGTGCCTGGCCGCCGTACCGATCCTGATCCTGCTGCTCATGCCCGACCTCGGCTCGGTGCTGGCCATGGTGGCGATCATCCTCGGCGTTCTGCTCGCCTCTGGCGCCTCCAACCGCTGGGTCTTCGGTCTGCTCACCGCCGGTGTCATCGGCTGCGTCGCGATCTGGCAGCTGCACATCCTGGACGAGTACCAGATCAACCGGTTCGCGGCCTTCGCCAACCCGGACCTGGACCCGGCCGGTGTCGGCTACAACACCAACCAGGCCCGCATCGCCATCGGCTCCGGCGGACTCACCGGGGCCGGGCTGTTCCACGGCTCGCAGACCACCGGCCAGTTCGTGCCCGAACAGCAGACCGACTTCGTGTTCACGGTCGCGGGGGAGGAGCTGGGCTTCGTCGGCGCCGGCTTCATCATCTTCCTCCTCGGTGTCGTCCTGTGGCGCGCCTGCCGGATAGCACGTGACTCGACCGAGCTGTACGGGACGATCGTCGCCGCCGGGATCGTGGCCTGGTTCGCCTTCCAGTCCTTCGAGAACATCGGCATGACCCTCGGCATCATGCCGGTCACCGGTCTGCCCCTGCCGTTCGTGTCGTACGGCGGCTCATCCATGTTCGCGGTGTGGGTCGCGGTGGGACTGTTGCAGTCGATCAAGGTGCAACGGCCCATGTCGGCGTAGGCCTCGGCGCCCTCTGCCCTCCCGGCGCCCCGGACACTAGATTCGGTGCATGGCGGATGCGAAACGCGAGATCGAGCGCAAGTACGAGTCCGACGACAGCGGGCTGCCCGACCTGACCGGCGTCGGCGCGGTGGCCGCCGTCCTGGACAAGGGCCTGATGGAACTCGACGCCACGTACTACGACACGGCCGACGAACGCCTGGCCGCCGCCGCACTCACCCTGCGCCGCCGCACCGGCGGCGCGGACGCCGGCTGGCACCTGAAGTTCCCGGTCGCCCCCGGCGTCCGCGACGAGATCCAGGCCCCGCTCTCCGACACCGTCCCCGAGGAGATCGCGGCCCTCGTCCGCTCCCGCGTCCGGGACGCCGAACTGGTCCCGCTGGTCCGGCTGCGCTCCGCCCGCGACGTCCGGCACCTGCTCGACGCCGAGGGCACGCTGCTGGCCGAGGCCAGCGTCGACGCCGTGACCGCCGAGCGGCTCAGCGGCAAGGGCGGGGTCGCCCAGTGGACCGAGATCGAGGTGGAACTGGCCGACGGAGGCGACCCGGCCCTCCTCGACCAGCTGGAGAAACGGCTCCGCAAGGCGGGCGTGCGGCCGTCCCGGTCGCCGTCGAAGCTGGCCCGTGCCCTGGAACAGACGGCCGGCGGCCGGCGCCGGAAGAAGGCCGGGCCCCCGCCGCCGGTGACCGCCGGTGACCATGTCCTCGCCTATCTCCGCACCCAGCGGGACGCGCTCGTCGAGCTGGACCCCGCCGTCCGCCGCGACCTGCCCGACTCCGTGCACCGCATGCGGGTCGCCACCCGTCGCGCCCGCAGCACCCTGCGCACCTTCGGCGCCCTCCTGGACCGCACGGTCACCGACCCCGTCGGCGCCGAGCTGAAGTGGCTCGCGGGCGAGCTGGGCGTCGACCGCGACCAGGAGGTGCTGGCCGACCGCCTGACCGCCGCCCTCGACGCGCTCCCGGCCGACCTGGTCACCGGCCCGGTCCCCGAGCGGCTGACCGCATGGTCCCGGGCCCGGCACGGCGGCGCCCACGCCCACCTGACCGGCGTCCTCGACTCCCGCCGCTACCTGGCCCTGCTGGACGCCCTGGACGCCCTCCTCGCGGACCCGCCGCTGCGCGGGGCGGCCGGCAAGAAACCGGACAAGGCGCTCGCCAAGGCCGTACGCAAGGACGAGAAGAAGCTGACGGACGTCGTGGAGCACGCGCTGGGGCTGCCGCCGGGGCAGGACCGCGACCTCGCCCTGCACGAGGCCCGCAAGAAGGCCAAGCGCGCCCGCTACGCCGCCGAGGCCGCCACCGAGGCGCTGGGCCGCCCCGCCCGCGCCCTCACCAAGGACATGAAGTCCCTGACCACCCTCCTGGGCGATCACCAGGACAGCGTCATGGCCCGCCGCACCCTCCGCGAGCTGGCGGCCGTGGCGCACGCGGCGGGGGAGAGCACGTTCACCTACGGGGTGCTGTACGGCAGGGAGGAGGCGAGGGCGGCGGCGACCGAGGCGGAGCTGCCCCGGGTCTGGAAGGAGACCAGGTCCAGGGCCGCCGGCTGAGCGTTCGGGGGAGGCCCCCGGGCGGGTTAGGCTTGAGGGTCCCCCCTGTCAGCTCATGAAGGTTCGCGAGATGCCTGTCGAGTCGGTTTTCCCGCAGCTCGAAGCTCTGCTCCCGCACGTGCAGAAGCCGATCCAGTACGTCGGTGGAGAGCTCAATTCCACGGTCAAGCCGTGGGACGAGTGCGACGTCCGCTGGGCGCTCATGTACCCGGACGCGTACGAGGTCGGTCTGCCCAACCAGGGCGTCATGATCCTCTACGAGGTCCTCAACGAGCAGGAAGGGGTCCTCGCCGAGCGCACCTACAGCGTGTGGCCGGACCTGGAGGCGCTGATGCGGGAGCACGGCGTCCCGCAGTTCACGGTCGACAGCCACCGCCCGGTGAAGGCCTTCGACGTGCTCGGCGTCAGCTTCTCCACGGAGCTGGGCTACACGAACATGCTCACCGCGCTGGACCTGGCCGGCATCCCGCTGGAGGCCAGGGACCGCACGGTCGACGACCCGATCGTCCTGGCCGGCGGCCACGCGGCCTTCAACCCGGAGCCGATCGCCGACTTCATCGACGCGGCGGTCATCGGCGACGGCGAGCAGGCCGTGCTGGACATGACCCGGATCATCCGCGAGTGGAAGGCCGAGGGGCGCCCCGGTGGCCGCGAGGAGGTCCTCTTCCGTCTCGCGAAGACCGGCGGGGTCTACGTACCGGCGTTCTACGACGTCGAGTACCTCCCCGACGGCCGTATCGCCCGCGTGGTCCCGAACAAGTCGGGCGTCCCGTGGCGCGTGTCCAAGCACACGGTCATGGACCTGGACGAGTGGCCGTACCCCAAGCAGCCGCTCGTCCCCCTGGCCGAGACGGTCCACGAGCGCATGTCCGTGGAGATCTTCCGCGGCTGCACCCGCGGCTGCCGCTTCTGCCAGGCCGGCATGATCACCCGCCCGGTGCGCGAACGGTCGATCACCGGCATCGGCGAGATGGTCGACAAGGGCCTGAAGGCGACCGGCTTCGAGGAGGTCGGCCTGCTGTCGCTGTCGTCGGCCGACCACTCGGAGATCGGCGACATCGCCAAGGGCCTCGCCGACCGCTACGAGGACGACAAGATCGGCCTGTCGCTCCCCTCCACCCGCGTCGACGCCTTCAACATCGACCTGGCGAACGAACTGACCCGCAACGGCCGCCGCTCCGGCCTCACCTTCGCCCCCGAAGGCGGCTCCGAGCGCATCCGCAAGGTCATCAACAAGATGGTCTCGGAGGAGGACCTGATCCGTACGGTCGCCACGGCCTACGGCAACGGCTGGCGCCAGGTGAAGCTGTACTTCATGTGCGGCCTGCCGACGGAGACCGACGACGACGTCCTGCAGATCGCCGACATGGCGACCCGCGTCATCCAGAAGGGCCGCGAGGTCTCGGGCTCGAACGACATCCGCTGCACGGTCTCGATCGGCGGCTTCGTCCCGAAGCCCCACACCCCCTTCCAGTGGGCCCCGCAGCTGTCCGCCGAGGAGACGGACGAGCGCCTGGCGAAGCTCCGGGACAAGATCCGCGCCGACAAGAAGTACGGCCGCTCCATCGGCTTCCGCTACCACGACGGCAAGCCGGGCATCGTGGAGGGCCTGCTCTCCCGCGGCGACCGCCGCATCGGCGCGGTCATCCGCGCGGTGTACGACGACGGCGGCCGCTTCGACGGCTGGCGCGAGCACTTCTCCTACGACCGCTGGATGCGGTGCGCCGAGAAGGCCCTCGCCCCCTACGGCGTGGACGTCGACTGGTACACCACCCGCGAGCGCACCTACGAGGAGGTCCTGCCCTGGGACCACCTCGACTCCGGCCTGGACAAGGACTGGCTCTGGGAGGACTGGCAGGACGCCCTCGACGAGACGGAGGTCGAGGACTGCCGCTGGACCCCGTGCTTCGACTGCGGGGTGTGCCCCGCCATGGACACGCAGATCCAGGTGGGTCCGACTGGGAAGAAGCTGCTTCCTCTGACGGTCAAGAACGCCGGCCCGGCGCCCGCTTCGTCAGGCCACGCGCACTGACGTGGGCGCGGCACGCGCATCGGGCGAGTGAACCGTCGGTGGTGGTCAGGCCAGTTCACCCACGTTGTCCCGCGCAACCAGGGCGCCATCCGGAACGTCCTCCATCGGTAGGGTTCGGAAGCACGCAGAGCAGCCTGGCGCCGGGCTGTGCGGGACACACGGGGGACGACGGGGATGGGTTACACGATTCCGGGCTGGCTTGATCAGGTTCTGGACTACGTCGGCATCCACTTCCCGAACGTCGATGAGGACGACTACCGCCATATGGCTACGGCGATGCGGGAGTTCGCCGACAAGTTCGAGGGCCACGGCGCGGACGCGCACAAGGCGGTGGAGCAGATCCTCGCCTCGTCCAAGGGGTGGGCCGTGCACTCGATGCAGACCCACTGGAGCCAGGTCAAGGCCGGCCACCTGGACAAGATCCCGGAGCTGGCCCGTCTGTTCGCCGACGCCTGTGACGTGGTCGCGGACGTGATCTTCGGCATGAAGACGAAGGCGGAGGCCGAACTCGCGGTCATGGCGGGCTCGGTGGGCCTGTCGATCGGCGCGGCCTTCCTCACCGGCGGCCTGTCCGCCGTGCTCGGCGCGGCTGAGGTCACGGCCATGCGCCAGTTGGTGAAACGCATCATCGACGAGGCCGCCGACCAGATCGTGAACGAGCTGATCGCCAAGGTCAGCGAGCCGGTCAACGCCAAGCTGGAGGCGATGGTCGAGGACGCGGTGCTGAACCTGGCCAACGACGCCTTCTCCCTGCCTCCCGACCCGGCCGACGCGGGCCCGCACGCCGGTGGCGGTGATGCCGGCGGGCATGGTCACGGTCATGGGCACGGTGGCATGCAGCTGGCCTCGGCGGGCGGGGCGAGCGGCGGCTTCGTGCTGGCCTCGGTGGGCGGTGGCGGCTCAGGCGGCGCGGATCTGTTCATCGACCACGAGGAGTTCGAGAGCGGCGCCGGCAAGGTCTCCTTCCACGGCGGCGAACTGCACCTGAACAGCGCGGCGCCGCTCGGCCGGGCCAAGGGCTTCTTCGGCCGCACCAAGGGCAAGGACCCCTTCACCCGGGCCTTCGACTCGGTCCTGGAAGGCGCGCTGCACGGCTCCGAGAAGGCCCTCGGCAAGATCGCCAAGCACATCACGGAGACCGTGCCGGACCGGGTGAGGGCGGCCTCCCGGCTGCACAAGCACAACGACCTCGACATCCGCAGCAAGATCGACGGTATCGGCCTGGGCGGGCACGGCCACGGCAAGGACGGCGGCGACCATCTCACCGGCTCCGGCTCCCACCTCAAGACCGACGCCCACGACAAGCACGATCCGGACCTGCTGCAGCGCTCCAAGGACGCCCGTGCCCTGGCGAACAAGGAGACCTGCGGCGACCCGATCGACATGGCCACCGGCCAGATGATCCTGGCCCAGACCGACGTCGACCTGCCCGGCATCCTCCCGCTGATCCTCCGCCGCACCCACCTGACCGGCTACACGCACGGCGTCTGCTTCGGCCCGTCCTGGGCCTCCACCCTGGACGAGCGCCTGGAACGCGACCCGGATGCGGACGGTGTGTGGTGGCGCCGCGAGGACGGCTCCAGCCTCTACTACCCGCGCACCCCGGACATCGTCGGCGACCGCGTCGACCCGGTCGCGGGCGAGCGATTGCCGCTGACATACGTGTCGCGGGGCGCCAGGTACTTGCTGGTGGTGCAGGACCCGCACACCGGCCTGACCCGGTATTTCGAACCCGCCGAGGCCACCGAGGGCATGTGGTGGCTGACCAGGTTAGAGGACCGCAACCACAACCACATCATCCTCGAACGCGACGCAAGCGACACCCTGCTGGAGGTCATCCACTCCGGGGGCTACCGGCTGACATCGACCTGTGCCGAGGGCACC
Source organism: Streptomyces sp. NPDC004658 (assembly GCF_040609555.1). Taxonomy (NCBI): domain Bacteria; kingdom Bacillati; phylum Actinomycetota; class Actinomycetes; order Kitasatosporales; family Streptomycetaceae; genus Streptomyces; species Streptomyces sp. NPDC004658. The sequence goes on along the minus strand of NZ_JBEXKG010000013.1, from coordinate 16,111 downwards.
GGCCGGGTGACCGCTGTGCACGCCCTGACAGAGGACGGTCCGGTGCGGCTGCGGGGCTATCACTACGACCAGAGCGGAGACCTGGCCGAGGTGGTCAACGCCGTCGACGCGACCACCCGCTTCACCTACGACTCCGCCCATCGCATCACCGGCTGGCGCGACAGCAACGACACCGTCTTCACCTACACCTACGACGACCGGGGCCGGGTCACCGCCACCCAGGGGAGCGGCGGTTTCCTCACCTCCCGTATCGCGTACGGAGATCCGGACGCCGACGGCACCACCACCGTCACCTACACAGACTCCTTGGGCCACGCCACCGTCTACCGCGCCAACGCACGCGGCCAGATCGTCGCGATCATCGATCCGCTCGGGAACGCGACCACCCAGACCTGGGACGACCGGGACAACCTCCTGTCCCGTACCGACCCCCTGGGCCATACCGTGGTCCACCGCTACGACGACGCGGGGCGGCTCGTCTCGGCGGTACGCCCCGACGGCACCGAGACCATCGCAGAATACGGTGAGTTCCCGCAGCCTGTCAGCGTCCGCACTCCCGACGGCAACGTCACCCGGTACACATACGACGAGCGCGGCAACCGCACCTCCATCACCACCCCCGCAGGCCACATCACTCACTTCGCCTACGACGAGGCGGGGCGCCCGACCTCGGTCACCGACCCGCTCGGCAACGTCACCACCATCCGTTGCAACCAGGCGGGCCTGCCCCAGGAGATCACCGATCCGCTCGGCGCGGTCACCCGCCAGACCCATGACGCCCTCGGCCGCCCCGTCACCCGCACGAACCCCACCGGCGCGACGACCCGGCTGGAATGGACGTCCGAGAACCGACTGGCCCGGCGCACTCTGCCGGATGGCACCCGCGAGTCCTGGACCTACGACGGCGAGGGCAACTGCACCACCTACATCGACCCGCTCGGTGGCGAGACGCGTTTCGAGTACACCCACTTCGATCTGCTCACGGCCCGCACGACCCCCGACGGCGTGCGCCACGAGTTCGGTCACGACACCGAGCTGCGCCTCACCCAGGTCACCAACCCCCAGGGCGTCAGCTGGCGTTACATCCACGACGCAGCCGGCCGCCTGGTCATGGAGACGGACTTCGACGACCGTTCGCTCTCCTACCGGCATGACGCCGCGGGTCGGCTTGTCGCCCGGACGAACGCCCTGGGCGAGACCACCGTCTTCCAGCGCAACATGCTGGGCCAGATCGTCCGCAAGGACGCCGCCGGCCAGGTCACCACCTACGCCTACGACGCGAGCGGCCGCCTCGCCGAGGCCACTGGCCCCGACGGTACCCGTCTGTCCATCGCCCGCGACCAGTACGGATTCGTTTGCTCGGAGAGCGTGGACGGCCGCGAACTCCTGTATCACTACGATGGGTTGGGCCGTCGCGTCGGGCGTACAACCCCCACCGGAGCGACCACCACGTGGTCGTACGACGCTGCGGGCCGCCGTACCGGTCTGGTCGCCTCCGGCCGCTCCGTCGACATTTCCTACGACGCTGCGGGCCGCGAACTCATCCGGCACGTCGGTGACTTCCTCACGTTGCGCAACACGTACGACGCGCTGGGCCGACTCGCCACCCAGTCGGCCGTCGGCCGCGACGACCGCATCCTCCAGCGCCGGGCCTACACGTATCGCGGTGACGGCCATCTCGCCGCCCTCGATGACCGGTTGAACGGCTCGCGACACTTCGACCTCGACCCGGCCGGCCGCGTCATCGCCGTCCGTGCCGAGAACTGGACCGAGACCTACGCCTACGACGCCGCCGGCAACCAGACGCAGGCCTCGTGGCCCGCCCTGCACCCCGGCCAGGAGGCCACCGGCGAGCGCGTGTACACCGGCACTCGCATCACCCGCGCCGGAAGCGTCCGCTATGAGCACGACGCGCTGGGGCGGATCATCCTGCGCCAGAAGACCCGGCTGTCGCGCAAGCCGGAGACATGGCGCTACGTGTGGGACGCGGAGGACCGGCTCGTCCAGGTGACCACCCCGGACGGTGCCCGCTGGCGCTACACCTACGACCCGCTGGGCCGTCGCACGGCGAAGCTCCGTCTCGCCGCCGACGGCGACACGGTCGTCGAACGCGTCGACTTCACCTGGGACGGCACGACGCTGTGCGAGCAGACCACGCGTTCCGCCGGCCTGCCGCACCCGGTCACGCTCACCTGGGACCACCAGGGCCTGAGACCGATCGCCCAGACCGAGCGCATCACCGTGGCCGACGCCCCGCAGCAGGAGATCGACTCGCGTTTCTTCGCGATTGTCACCGACCTCGTGGGCTCGCCGCGCGAGCTGGTCGATGAGCAGGGTGACATTGCCTGGCGCACCCGTACCACTCTGTGGGGCACCACCACCTGGAACAAGGACGCCACCACCTACACGCCTCTGCGCTTCCCCGGCCAGTACAGCGACCCCGAGACAGGTCTGCACTACAACTACTTCCGCCACTACGACCCGGAGACCGCCCGTTACCTCACTGCCGATCCCCTGGGCCTCGCCCCCGCACCGAACCCGCAGACCTACGTGCCGAACCCGCAGCGCTGGGCGGATCCACTCGGCCTTGCGCCCGAGTGCGGGGAGAGGGAGTTCTACACGGTCCAGGACCGCGAGAACGCAGCCCGGCTCAGGGCGGACGGAACTCCGTGGCCGACCGACGAGCACCGGGCTCACCTGGGTCCCGGAGTGTATTCGTGGGGCTCACGGGAAGAGGCGGAGCGCTACGCGGAACTCTTGCGAAACCGGCGCGGGGCTGACGTGGAGATCATGCCGTTCCGCGTCAGCGAGTCGGACCTGACCGCCATGAACCAGGCCCACGTGGGCACCATGAGCGACACCGAGATGGACGAATTCATCGATCGCCACAGCATCATGTACGGGCGTGGGGAACCACATGACTACGACTACATCTCCCGTCCCACCAACATGGGAACAGAGCACTACTTCCACTCCCGTGTCTTCGGTCGGCTGAGATTCCTCTGAGGACGGAGAAGAGAGAGACCACACGTGGCATTCACCTACATCTACAAGAGGCGTATCGGCTCGTGGGGGCTTGTCGCCCGCGTTACGCTCGACGTGCAGCCGATCGACGAGCCGCCCAGTGAGGGGCGGAGAATCGACGACTCACACGTCTGGTGGCTGCCGCCACAGGGGATTCCCACGACGGACGAGAGGTGGATGGCGTTCGGCCTCGGACTGGTGGTCGGGCAACTGGACGCTTTGAGAGAGGGCGCCGATGCCCTGCTCGTACGCGTGCGCGACTGGGACGTACCCATGCTCGCGGACTACCAGGAGGAAGTCGCCGCCGCGGCTGTCATCGAGTGCCTGCGGGAGAACTGCGGCATCGACGGCGTCGACATCGGCCTGACCTTCGACCGAGAGACGAATCGCTACGAGTTCACCTGGGACGGTGCGTCGGCGGAGCCGGGCCTGGGTTGATCCGGAGGTCCATGACCACCGCATTATTCCGTTATGAGGCCGTTGCGGTATGCCCGCAGATGGACACGCACATCCAGATTGGCCCGACCGGCAAGAAGCTGCTGCCGCTGACGGTCAAGAACGCGGGTCCGGCGCCGGCTGCGAGTGGTCACTCGCACTGACGTGAGCTGGGCACGCGATCGGGTGTTTGAGGCGTTGGCGGGGGTGGGTGAGGAGGAGTTGTCGGCTGCGTTGGTCGCGGCCGGCGCCTCGCCCCCTCGTCCGTCGGCGCCGCAGGCTTCCTCTCGGACGCCGCTGCCGGACCCTGGAAGTACCCCGTACATCGTTTCCGAGGTGGAGTGGGTCGGAGGTCTGTACGGTCCTTGCGTGACTGCGTGACTGCGTGACTGCGTGACTGCGTGACTGCGTGACTGCGTGACTGTTTGGCTCCGCGGAAGCCTCTGGTTCGGCGGGCGATCGTGCGTGCAGGGCCATCTAGGCTTCCCAACCGTGATCACCACCTTGATGACATATGCCGGTCCGGTCGACGACCAGGCGCTGGCGACACGCACCGGGGGCGTGCCGCTGGTTCCGGCCGGGTTCGTCTGGCCGCAGTGCGGGGCGTGCGCAGGGCCGATGCAGTTCCTCGCGCAGCTGCTGGTCAACGCCTCCCGGACCCAGGGGACCGCGCCGGCGGAGCGCATCCTGTCGATCTTCATGTGCCAGAACGACCCGGGGCTGTGCGACGAGTGGGATCCGGTCGCGGGCGGCAACCGGGCGCTTCTGTTCGCCCGCACCGGACTCACAGCCGCCCCAGTGCCGGCGGAAGGCGAGACACTGCTGCCGGAGACCTGTGGCATCGACTGCACGACGGCCGACACGGCCCCTTACCCCGAGGTGCGCAGTCGCTGGTCACAGGCTCAGGGCCGTCCCTTGCGGGATGTCCTCGGCCAGCTGGGCGGCGCCCCGTCGTGGCTGCAGCACGACGAGACGCCGGCATGCCCATCGTGCGCGGAGCCGATGAGCTTCATGGCCCAACTCGAAGAGGGCCGCGACCACCAGACGGCGATGAACTTCGGCGGAGGAGGCTGCGGATACGCCTTCGCATGCCAGCCGTGCGAGCAAGGCTCGTTCCTGTGGCAATGCTGATCATCGGGCTATCGGCTGAGAGAACCTGAGTGACCACTGAGCCCAAAGTTCGCATAGCGGGGTCAAGGACAATCCCCGGCTGTGCCACTCTCGAAGGCCGGGACTCGCCACAGAAGTGGCACGACCAGCTGGCCCAAGTAGTCAGGCGGCCATGGCGTCGGTGGTAGCTGCCGAATCGGATCCCCATCACGAGACGGCGAGACTCCGGTCGGGTGTTTCGGCGCCGCTCATTCGGAGCAAAACGCCGGACGAAGGGTTGCGCATGGGCAGACTCGAGCCATGGAAGACGCTGCGAGGAGGCCAGCGAAGTCTCGTAGGAGGCGACGCTTCGAGTCTGTGCACAAGTGGTCCGCGACGGCTGCTGCTGTTGGCGCCCTGGCCATTTCGCTCTACAACTTCGCCGTACTGCAGCGGCAACCTACTCTTGATGTGACCCTTCCTCACCTAATTCGCCTCGAAAAAAACGGCAACGAGGTTGGGCTCTACGTGCAGCCAACAGTCGCCACCAGGTTCAGGAGTGACAATGTTGCAGTGATCCGCGACGCGCGTTTGCAGCTCACCCCTACTGATTCGATCTCTTCGTCGAAGAGGCCAGCTTTTTATTGGCGGGAGAGCGACACATGGGCATACAACCCGAGTTCAGGCACAGTTGATCCTACTTGGAGTAGTGATCCCGCTCCATTCATCGTTAGCCAGGACAAACCCCAACAGCCATCATTCATGTTCCTGGCCAGCAACTGGATGTACCGGGCAGGCCGATACGAAGCATCCCTTGAGCTGCTCGGCTCAGTGGGGCGCGCGCCATTGATCAAGAGGTTCTGTCTGATCATTTCACAGGCAGCTGTGAAGGAGCTGACAAACCCGCAGCCACCGAGCCAAAATATTCGCTTCTTCCGCAACGACCTGCCCAAGTTCGCCTCTTCTGGCGATTCCGCAAGCTGTTATCGGAGGGACACGGACTGAAGCCCGTGCTCGCACGTCGGCTCGGCGACCATGCATGGACACGCACATCCAGATCGGCCCGACCGGCAAGAAGCTGCTGCCGCTCACCGTGGTGAACAAGTAGCCGACGGCGAGGGGCTCCTCGGCGGCCGAGGAGCCCCTCGCGCGGTTCAGCGTGCCGTTGTCGGTGCGGAAGAGGGTGTCGGCAGGGGGCTGATGCCTGGTTCGAAGTGTGTGCGGAGATAGATGCGGGTGCGGTTCGGGGCGTACTCGTGTGCGTACAGACTGGTGCAGTCGGCGTCCGGGGTGTCGTACGGATCGGTGGTGAGGGCGCCCGGAGTGCCGGCGGGCTCGTCGTCGGTGCCGGGGCAGACGTCGCCGTACCGTGTGCCGTCCTTGAACGTCTCGGGTTCCGGCAGCCCGAAGTGGGTGAAGTCCGACGGAGGTGTGTCGGGCTGGGCCGCCGTCGGCGTCAGCCACGTGCCGGACGGGTGGTGCTTCGCGAGGTAGGCCTCGGCCTCGGACCTGGTCAGGGTGAAGGTGAGGAGGCCGGTGTCGAAGCGGGACGTGACCTTGTAGGCGGCCTGAGCGGACCGGGCTGTGGCCGGGACGTCGAGTCCCATGTGCTCGCTCATCCACTCGGGCGTGATCCCCTCGGCCCACCGCGTGTCCGCCCCCCTGTCGGCCGCCCGGTCAGCGCCGCCGCCGAGGAGCGATCCCGCGGCGACCACGGCGCCGGTCACGGTCAGCGCGGCGGTGGTCAGGCCTGCCACGAGCCACCCTCGTCGGCGACCACGGCCGCTGCCGTCGTCCCCGACGGGGGCCTCGGGAGTCCCGTAGCGGGAAGAGCCGTTCACCGGACCGCCGTCCTGCTCGTCTTCGTGGTGCCGGACAGCGCTGGTGCCCGGCGAGCGGCCACACATGGCGTTCACGGGTACACCGCTGCCAGACCAGTGTTTCACCGTCGAAGCATCCGGGAGCCGGAGGCCGCCACAAGGATCGCGGCGACGGTGACAAGGCCGACGAGCACGGTGACGGTGGGCCAGATCCTGAGCGCGCCGGCGGTGAGGAGCGGCGGGATGGTCATCCCGGCGTAGGCGATGAGGAAGATGCCGGCGAGGGCCTCGCCGCGGCGCTCCGCGTCCGCGACCGCGGCGACGGTGCCGAGGGCGGCTCGGAACAGGATGCCGATCCCCGCGCCCGCGACCCCGCCGCCGACGAGGAAGAGCGCAAGGGAGGCGACGACGGCGGCGACGCCGATGCTCACGAGCCCGAGCGCGGCGAGTGCGATGGCCAGCCCGATCTGTGGGCGCGTCGCCAGCCGCACGGTGAGGATCTGCGCGAGGGCCGCCGCCATGAAGACGACGAAGGGCGACAGACCGGCGAGCAGGTGTGAATGCAGCCCGAGGAGACCGACGAGGAAGGTCGAGGACAGTCCCATGAAGGTGCCGAACACGGTGAACGCCCCGAACGCCGCCGCTCCGGCCGCCCAGAACGCGCTCCTCCCCGCCGCCGGCACCGCGACGCGCTGCGGGCGGTAGGCGGGGCGCTCCTCACGGCGCTCCACCGTCTCGGGGACGAAGGCGACCAGGATCCCTTCGACGGCCAGGAGGACGGCGAAGGCCGCGTAGGGGGTGATGAGCGGTCGCGTGGACCAGGTCGCGATGAGCCCGCCGATCAGAGGGCCGAGGCCGATGCCGCCGAGGTTCGCGAAGGTCGACACGAGGGCGACGCGGCCTTTGGCGTGGCGGGCGGTCGCACCGAGTTCGGAGAGGTGCGCGGTCGCCGTGGCGGTGAGGATGCCGATGCCGAGTCCGCTGACGAAGCGGGCGGTGATGAGGCCGGCGACGTCGTTCCGGACGAGGAAGAGGAGCGCGGCGAGCAGGTTGATGAGCAGCGAGCCGAGGATCACGCGTCGGCGTCCCAGCCAGTCGGAGACGTGGCCCGCGAGATACAGGCTCAGCATGACCCCGACCGCGTAGGCGCCGAAGATGACGGTGAGGACGATCGTCGGGAAGCCGTCGCGCTGCTGGTAGATCGCGTAGAGGGGGGTCGGGATGGCGCAGAACGCGAGCTGGGTGCCGAAGGCGAGCGCGATGATCCAGAACCCCGCCCCATGGGGAAGTCGTTCGCCGGCTGGGGTCCGGGCCGGAGCGGCAGTGGTCGTCATTCCTCCATGCTCGGCACCGCATGTCATCGCGTCCAACGCATACTCTTGGTCACTGTCATCGATGTGAACGATGAAGCCGGCAAGACAGAGAGGCCCGGCAGACAGAGACGCCGGGAGACGGAGAGGCCGGGAGGCAGGGCGTTGGAAACCCGACTGGTCCAGTACGCGATCGCGGTCGCCGACGAGCTGAGCTTCACCCGTGCCGCGCAACGCGTCTACGCGGCGCAGTCGACCGTCTCCGCCGGCGTTCGGGCGCTGGAACGAGAGCTCGGCACCGCGCTCTTCGAGCGAGACCAGCGAGGGGTGCGGATCACCGCCGCCGGAGAGGCGGTGCTGCCCGCGCTTCGCGCGCTCGCCGACGCCGAGGCGCGCGCCCGCACCGCGGCCGACCCCCGAGGCGAACTGCGGGGCGAACTGCGCATCGGGGTGTTCTCCAGCGTGAGCTACCTCGCGATCCCGCGCGTCATCGGCGCCTTTCACCGCGCACACCCGCTCGTCGACCTCCGGCTGCGCGCGTCGTCGTCCGGCTCGGCGGAGCTCGCCGACGCGGTGCGGCGGGGGCGGCTCGATCTCAGCCTGTACGGGCTCCCATCGGCCACCGCGGGCCCGGGGCTCGCCGTGCACCGGCTCGCCACAACGCCCTACGCGGTCCTCCTCCCGGCCGGCCACGAGCTGGCCTCGCGCGCGCGACTGGCGCTGGAGGACCTCGCGGACGAGCGCTTCGTGGACGCGCCCGTCGGTTTCGGCAACCGGGACGTCCTCGACGCCGCGCTCGGCGCGCGCGGGGTGGTGCGCGACGTCGTGGTCGAGGCGACCGAGACCAGCTCGATCCCGGTCTTCGTCGCCAGCGGCCTCGGCATCGCGCTGCTTCCCGAGCTGCTGATCCCGCCGAGCGAAGACATCGTGGTCGTCCCTTTGCACGAGCGCATCAGCTGGGAGTTCAACGTCGTGACGCGGACCTCGACCGGGGAAGCCACCGCTGCTCTGCTCCAGCAGTTGCTCGCGGCCTATTGACCCCTGTTCCCGGCGCGTTGTCTTGCTCGCGCGGTGGGGCGCTGTTACCCCTTGGGCACCCGACTCCAGGGAGCACGCCGTGCCTCACGAGCCCTCTCTTGCCGCTCCTTCCCGTTCAGCTGTCCGGTCGTTCGTGTGCGCCTTCGCAGCCGTCGCCCTCGTGGCGCTCACCGCCGCCACACGTCCCCCCGACGCGGATGCCCGGACGGCGGTGGATCCGGCCGCCGTCGTCCGCGAGTGGAACGCCGTCGCCACCGACACGATCACGGCCAGTCTCGGCCCACGCCCCTCCGGGCAGGCGGCGATCTGGGAGGGGTTCGTCTCCGTCGCCGTGTACAACGCCGTGGTGGGGATCGAAGGCCGTTACGCCCTGTACAAATGGCATGAGCGCGGTCCGGCCGGGGCGTCCTCCGCGGCGGCCGCCGCCACCGCGGCCCACGACGTGCTGCTCACCTACTTCCCGGCCTTCGAGCAGCGGCTCGACACCGCCTACGCCGACTCGCTCGCCGCCGTCCCGGCCGGCCGGGCCAGAGACCGGGGCGTCGAGTACGGAAGACGTGCCGCCGCCCGTGTCGTCGAACTACGGGAAGGGGACGGCAGGTTCGCGGACGTTCCGTTCACCGCTTCCCCGGCACCGGGGGTCTGGCGGCCCACACCGCCCGCGTTCCAGCCCTTCATCGACACCTGGCTCGCCAGGCTCCGACCCCTGCTGCTCGTCTCCCCGCGGCAGTTCCGCCCCGGCGGACCGCCCGCCCTGTCCTCGGCCGCCTACGCCCGGGACATCCGGGAACTGAAGGCCATGGGTGCGAAGACCGGCTCGGGCAGGAGCGCGCGGCAGACCGAGACCGCCCTCTTCTTCAGCGGCAACCTGATCGGACAGGTCCAGGCAGCGGTACGGGACCACGCCGCCCGGCACCGGCTCGGCATCGCCGAGACGGCCCGGCTGTTCGCGGCGGTGAACGCGTCGGCGACCGACGCAGTCGTCACCGCGTGGGACTCCAAGCTCCACTACGGCACCTGGCGGCCGATCACCGCGATCCGCCTCGCCGACACCGACGGCAATCCCGCGACGACGGCGGACCCGGCCTGGGAGCCGCTGCTGCCCACCCCGCCGCACCCGGACTACCTCGCCGGGCACACGACCGTCGCCGGTGCCGTGGCACGCGCCCTGACCGGTGTGCTCGGCACGTCGCGCATCGATCTCCGGGTCCGCTCCGAGGTCACCGGCACCACGCGGTTCTACGGGTCGGCCGACGCCTTCGACCGGGACGTCGTCGACGCCCGTGTGTGGGGCGGCGTCCACTCGCGCACGGCGGATGTGGCCGGCTGCCGGGCCGGCACCCGCGTGGCCGCCTGGGCGCTGGACCACTACTTCCGGCCGCTCGCCGGGGCCGGCACCCGGTCGCGCCCGCCGAGGCCGGCCGAGCCGGTGTGCGGCGGCGGCACGGGCTGACCCCCCGACGGTGCGGCGGCGAGCCTCCTCCCACCGGGAGGAGGCTCGGGTGCGGTGGGGCCGCGCTAGCCGTTGACGACGTCCGGGGTCGGGGAGTGCTGGAGGACCCAGGGGTTGGTACAGGTCAGGATGGGATGGCTCGGCGGCGGGGGCGGTGAGGTGGTTTCCGAGCAGGTCGTCTCCCAGACCTGCCCGCCGGTGGTCAGTACGTCGATCTTGACACTGTTCGGGCCGTTGCTGTGCTCGTTGATGGCGACGCCGCAGGCCGTGCTCGGATAGTTGGGCAGGTTGCTCAGGTCGGTCCACAGGAAGCCGGGCACGGCACCGCTGACGTCCCGGATGCCGGCGTAGGTCCGGCCGCCGGTGAGCGCGGCCCGTAGTTCGTAGTCGTTGTTGAACTGGACCGCGTCGATGTCGGAGCACGGCCCGGCAGGGCCGGTGGAGCCGGTCGGTCCGGTGGGGCCGGTCGGACCCGTGGAGCCGGTCGGTCCGGTGGCGCCCGTGGGGCCGGCGGGGCCGGTCGGACCCGTGGGCCCGGTCGTCGGGCACGAGCCGTTGTCGCCGCCGTTGGCGGTCGTGGCGGGGGCCTTCGGATCGTGGTGGGGGTGGTCGTCGCACCCCTCGCCGCCCGCCGCGCGGGCCGTGGCGGCCGCCTGGACGCTCATGCCGTGTGCCGCCGCGGCGGCGGGGCTGGCCACTCCGGCGGCGAGGACCAGGGCGAGCGAGGCCAGCATCCCGGCCTTCCTGACCCCGTCCCGGGCCAGCGGACCGAGCGGGGACGTCCTGCGGTCAGGACTCATAGTCGTGCTCCTTGACTCGAAGCGGTCCGGGCGGGGCCCGGACTCTTGTCCGGGGGAGATCCCGGACTCCAGTGCGAGCGTGACCCGAACTTTCGAGACCGGCCGATTCGTACGAGCCAAAAGGGGCCTCTTATCCCCAGGTCGGGCGAATCCATGCCGTCTGATGGGTCATTGTTCACGGTCTGTCACCCGTTCGCTCCGCGGAGCGGCCGTTCGGGGCTCCCGGGCACGGGGTCCGCGCGTGGGGCGGCGGCCCGGCGAGGGGCATGTGCCACATTGGCCGCCGTGAAGCCGCAGACCCTGTGCCTGTGCATGATCGTCAAGAACGAGTCCCTCGTCATCGAGCGCTGTCTCGCGTCGGTACGACCCCTCATCGACACCTGGGTCATCTCCGACACCGGGTCCACGGACGGCACCCAGGAACTGATCCGCAAGGTGCTGGACGGCATCCCCGGCGAACTCGTCGAGGAGGAGTGGGTCGACTTCGGGCACAACCGCACCGCCAACATCCGCCGCGCCCGCGGCAGGGCCGACTACCTGCTCACCCTGGACGCCGACCACGTACTGCGCCAGGACGCCCCGCTGCCGAGGCTCACCGCGACGTCGTACATGCTGCGCTACGACACTCCCGGCACCCAGCACCGGTTCAAGCACCTCATGCGCGGCGACCTGGAGTGGCGCTACGAGGGCGTCACCCACGAGTACCCGTGCACCGACGCGCCCGACACCCAGGAGAACCTCGACGCGCTGGTCGTCGAGGACCACGCCGACGGCGGCTGCCGCGCCGAGAAGTTCGAGCGCGACGCCCGGTTGCTGCGCCGCGAACTCGACCGCGACCCGGACAACCCGCGCACCGTCTTCTACCTGGCCAACACCGAACGCGACCTCGGACACGCCGGGGAGGCCGTCGCCCTCTACGAACGCCGCGCCGCGATGGGCGGCTGGCCCGAGGAGGTCTACGTCTCCCTGCTGGAGTCCGGGATCCTGCGGGCGGAGCGCACCGACGACTGGCCCGGGGCGATGGACGCGTTCAGCAGGGCCTGGGAGGCGCGGCCCCAACGCCTCGAAGCGTGCTACGAGTTGGCGTCCCGGCTGCGCGCCAGGGGCAGGTACCGCACCGCGCACGCCCTCCTCTCCCAGGTGATCGGCAGTCCGGAGCCCGACGACGTGCTCTTCACCCGGCCCTGGGTGTACCGGTGGGGGCTGCTGTTCGAGTTCTCCCTCACCGCCCACTGGGTCGGCGACCACGCCGCCGCCGTACGCGCCTGCGACCTGCTGCTCGCCCGGCCGGACCTGCCGGAGGCCATCCGCCAACAGGTCATCGCCAACCGGCAGTTCTCGGCGCCGCACGCCCCCTCCGCCCCCGGGCGCCGGCAGCGGCCCGGCCGGGGCCGCAAGAGGTGACGCGCCGCCGGGCAGCGGGTCGGACAACTCCCGTGCGGCGCCCGGCCGGTACCGCTCGCCGTCCGGGCCGGTGATCAGCAGCGGTGCGGTGATCCGGCCGGCGACGGGCGTGAGGTCGTACCGGGACACCTCGGCCAGCAGGGCGAACGGCGACTGGACGCGGTGGCCGCGGGCGACCGCCGGGGCGCCGAGCAGCGTCCAGGCGGAACTGATCGGCGGCGCGCAGCCAGCCGTCCCGCGCGCTCACCACCCGCCCCGGCGGTGAACCACCTCTCCGCGTCACCGTCCGCCACGGCGGAGGCGGACGGCCGGCCACCCGGAGCGCACGACGGGCGGCGGGCGCTCTCCCGGCGGCACGATAGGAGGAAGAAGGGGGGTGGCCGCGCGAACCGACGGGAGGCCTCCCATGGCGCAGCAGACGGCGACGAAAGCCCCGGTCAGGAAGCCCGTCAGCACCGGTGGCGTCTTCTTCTCGTTCGCCCCCTGGATCATCTTCGGCGTGGTCGCCAGTCCCAGCACCTGGGAGTACGCGGCCCTCGCCGCGCTGGTCGCCTCGGTCGTCCTGTCGGCGCAGGACATGCTCCACGGCACGCTCCGCGTCCTCGACGTGACCGGCATCGTGTTCTTCGCCGTGCTCTCGGTCCTGGCGCTGGCGCTGGACCGCGGGGAACTGGCCTGGCTGGAGACGTACGCGCAGGTCATCTCGAACGGGCTGGTGGCCGTCGTGGCACTCGGCTCGCTGCTCACCGACCCCTTCACCGCTCAGTACGCCCGTGAGCAGACGCCCCGGGAGTTCTGGGACTCGCCCGTCTTCCGGCACATCAACCGGGTGCTGACGGCGCTGTGGGGGGCGGCCTTCGCCCTGATGACGGTCTCCACCTGGCTGGCCGTCCGGTACCCGGCCCAGGACGACTGGTTCAACTGGGTCGTCCCCATCGCTCTGCTGGTCCTCGCCGTGAAGTTCACGCAGCGCTATCCGGAGTCGTACAAAGCGCGCGTGACCTGACCGGATCCGAACGGGCGGCCCGCGCGTCTACGCCTGTATGGACCTCCAGAAGCCGCCGCCCGCGTCCCACCAGCCCGAAGGGTGCCTCGTCGTCGCCGTCCGCCTCCCGGTGCGGATCGTCGTCCTGGTGCTGGTCGTGCCGGTGCGGATGGTGTGGGACGCGCTCGTCGTCGCCGGGCGGTTTCTGCGGGACACCGTGCTCAGGCCGCTCGGGCGGGCCCTGCTGTGGGCCGGCCGGGCCGTGTTCGTGTGGCCGTTCGTGGGCCTGTGGCGGTACGTCCTGGTGCCCGCCGGCCGGGCCCTCGCCTGGCTCGGCACCGTCCTCCTGGTCGTCCCGGCCGTGTGGTGCCACCGCCACGTCCTCACGCCCGTCGGGCACGCCCTGGCCCGGCTGGCGTACGGGGCCGGCGCCGGGCTCGCGTGGGTGTACGCGCGCGTGCTCACCCCGGTCGGGCACGCGGTGGCCTGGCTGCTGAAGGGTGTCGGCGCGGTCCTGGCCGCCCTCGGGGCGGGGGTGTTCACGGCCGTCGCGTGGCTGCTGCGGTACCTGCTGGCCGTACCCGCGCGGTGGCTGTACACCTGGGTGCTCGCACCCGTCGGCCGGGCCGTCGTCCGGTGCGCTCGGGGAGTGGGACGGGTGCTGGGGCTGGTCGTCACCGGTGCCGGTCTGGCCCTGTACTGGACCGGGCGTGTCCTGTTCGTGCTGCCGGCGCTCGCGGTGTGGCGCTGGGTGCTCGCACCCGTGGGACGGTTCCTCGCCGTCGTCGCGCGCGAGGTGGGCGAGGCCCTCGGCCACGCCTGGCGGGTCGCCGGCCGGATCTCCCTGGCGGTCGGGCGCGCGCTGGGGACCCTCTTCCGGTGGATCTTCGTGGAGCCGGTGCGCTGGGTGTACCGGACCGTCCTCACCCCGGTCGGGCACCTCGTGCGGGACGCCGTCCTGCGGCCCGTCGCCGCGGGCCTGCGCGCGGTGGGCCGGGTCGCGCGGGAGGCGCTGGCCACGGCCCGGGACACCGTGCGGCAGGCCCGCGCCGACGTCCGCCGGATGCTGTTCGGCGAGCCCCGGCAGCCGGTCGCGGTGGACCGGCGGGAACCCGTGGCCCGCGACACACGTACTCTTGGTAGGAGTACGACCGCTCTCACGAAGGACTAGGACACTGGGCAAGCGACAGCCCGAAGGCCCGCCGCCCGCACCCGCGGTGCAGCGCATCAGACTGCGCTACACCAAGCGCGGCCGCCTGAGGTTCACCAGCCACCGAGACTTCCAGCGCGCCTTCGAGCGTGCGCTGCGCCGCGCCGAGGTGCCCATGGCGTACTCGGCCGGGTTCACGCCGCATCCGAAGGTGTCGTACGCCAATGCCGCACCCACCGGCACGGGCAGTGAGGCGGAGTACCTGGAGATCGCGCTCACCGAAGCGCGCGATCCCGAGACCCTGCGCGTCCTCCTCGACGAGTCGCTGCCCGCCGGGCTCGATGTGATCGAGGCGGTCGAGGCGCGGACCTCCGGCCTCGCCGACCGGCTGACGGCCTCCGTCTGGGAGCTGCGGCTGGACGGTGTCGACCCGGCCGACGCCGAGCGCGCGGTCGAGGCCTTCACGAAGGCCGGCACCGTCGAGGTGCAGCGGTTGACCAAGAACGGCGTCCGGACCTTCGACGCCCGCCCGGCCGTGGTGAGCCTGGAGGCGCACGGTGCGACGGGTGATAGGCCGACCGACCAGCCCTGTGCGATACTGCGGCTGGTTGTTCGGCACGTGACGCCTGCCGTACGACCCGACGACGTCCTGTCCGGTCTCCGCGCCGTGGCCGACCTGGCGCCGCCGGTCCCCGCAGCGGTGACCAGGCTGGCGCAGGGGCTGTTCGATGAAGAGACCGGCACGGTGACCGACCCGCTCGCGCCCGACCGCGAGGCTGCCGGGGCCCTGACGGCCCAGCCGGCCGCCGCCGCGACGGCGCCGGAAGGTCCCGCGTAGGGACGGACGTCGTAGCGCCGCCCTCGTACTCGGGAGCCACCTGGGTCGGGCAGCGCACCGACCAGAAGACTTTCGCCAGGCCGTACCGACAAGGCGTACGGAACCGGCGAGACAGGACACAGAGTGCTCCCGTGCGGCGCCCGCGCCCCGGACGGCGGCCATCGCGCATCGCGCGGGCCGCGGACGTCAACGGCGGACGGTCCCTTGAGGCCGGCGCCGGACCAGGTGCGGCGCCCGGGAGCCTGACGGGAGAAACGCCCGCATGCTCGAACCGACCGAACCCAACGAGGGTTCCGAACTGAACACTCCCAGCGACACCCTGCCGCCGCGCAGGCGTCGCCGTGCCGCCTCTCGCCCGGCGGGCCCGCCCGCCGCGGCGGCGGAGGCGCCCACGGAGGTCACCGTGCCGGCCATACCGGCCGCGGAGGCCGACGAGGTCACCGAGGTGACGGAGGACGTCACCGAGACCGGTGCGGCCGAAGGGACCGAAGAGGCCGCTGCCGAAGAGGCCGCCGCCCCCGCCGAGGAGGCGGCTCCCGCGCGACCGCGCCGCCGGGCCACCCGCCGGGCGTCCGCGCCCGCCGGTTCGCCCGTGTCCGCCGAGGCCGCCGAGGCCGCCGACTTCACGGTGCTGTCCGTCCCCTCGCAGACCCTGCGCGCCAACCTCGCCGCCTGGACCGGGCTGCTGGCCCCCGGCACCGTCCTGGTCTCCCTGATGAAGGGGGTCGAACTCGGCACCACCATGCGGATGAGCGAGGTCATCGC
>NZ_JBEXKG010000012.1:0-92523 GCF_040609555.1 Streptomyces sp. NPDC004658 | reverse complement strand
GGGCCGGGCTCGACGGCGGCCCGCAGGCCGCGGCTCTTCCGGCGCACGTCTCCCGGACGGCCGGGGCCGGTGCGCGCGCCGGGGGTCAGCGCGGAGCGAAGAGCCGTGCCTGGTGGTGCAGGACGTACCGTGCCACGTCCGTGCCGAGGGTGATCCCGGCCTCGTCGGCCGACCGGGTGTGGATGCCGGAGAAGACCCGGGCGTCGACGTTCTCGTCCGAGAGCTGCTTCCAGGTGGTGTAGATCCGGGTGACCCCGGGCGCGGTGGGGCTGGCCAGTTCGAACGGAGCGGTGCGCGGCCCGACGAGTGCCGACAGGACGGTCTGGGCGGCACCGGCGTAGGTGTTGTGGCCGCTCGGGTAGTCCGGATGGGCGGGGGTGGTGTGCAGGGGCGTCCAGTCGGGGTCGGGGTCGAGGGTGCCGGTGCGGATCGCGGTGACGGGACACCAGCGTTCGTAGGCGTACTTGCTGTCGGAGGTGGCGATCTGCGTGTCCACCAGTGCCACGTGGAACAGCGCGACCAGTCGCGCCTGGCCGGCGATCCCCTGCCGTGAGCGGGAGAGCGCCACACGCAGCGGCTCGGTGTAGAGGGTGAGGGAGGAGCCGAGCCAGAAGGTGGCGGTCTCCGTCTGGCGGGCGCTGCGCACCGTGCTGTCCGCGGCGCCGTACGCGCGCACCTCGGCCAGGTCGGCGGCATAGCGCGGCGAGTCGAGGGCGGGCGGCGGGGCGAGCCGGAACCGGCTCGGGGTCCCCAGCAGGAACGGCCTGGCGAGGCGGTTGCCGTACTGGGCCGCCGGTGCGTGATCGGGTGGCGTCGGCTGCCACACGCCCGGCGCCGGGGGTCTGACGGGATACGGGGCGTTGACCGAGGCGGGATCCAGGCCGTCGCCCTCCCTCCACTTCAGGACCAGGTCCGCCTGCCGCTCCCCCGCCGCGACGCCCCGCTCCTCGGCCGGACCGTCGGGGATCGCGTCGAGGGTCTTCCTGAACGTCGCGTCGAGCTGCTCCGCGCGGCTCGGGACCAGCGTCACCAGCGCACGGTGTACGGCCCCGGCGAGCGCCGCCTCCTGATACGCGCCGCGCTCGACACCCGGGGGCACGCTCCGGGTGGCTCGGGCTGCCGCGAGCCAGCTGATGGCCCAGGTGCGGCTGTTGGTGACCTGGGTGGGCGCTCCGGCCGTCGCGATGGTCTCGGCCGTGGCGTCGTACCAGGCGAGCGCCGTGGCCGTACGGCCGGCCGCCGAGGCCTGCGGGACCGCGACGGACGCGGTCAACAGCGCCGCCGCGCCCAGGACGACGAGGGCCTGCCGGTTTCTGGTCGAACTCATGTGTTCTCCTTCGGGGTTCGGTGCGGCTCGGTCGGGTTCAGGAAGGCTCGGTGGCGTTCGGCGGGGTCCGGTGGGCTTCGGTGGGGTGAGAAGCGGCGCGGCGCACCGGCACCGGTGCCGACGGGCGGGACGGCGGTGCGGCGCCTCGCCGCACGGAGAGCAGCAGGGCCACACCGAGCAGGGCCGAGCAGACACAGCAGGCCAGCGCGTACCCGGCCCGGTCGTGGCCGCCTCCCGGCGCACCGGAGGCGATGTGCAGGTAGACGGCGGGGACGGCGGTGAGGCAGACGGCCGCCGCGATGCGCTGGGCCATTTGCAGGATGCCGCCGCCCACCCCCGCGGCCTGGGGCGGAGCGTGTTCGAGCACCTGGGCCTGATTGGGTGAGACGGTGACCCCGCCGGCGACGCCGGACAGCAGCTGTGTTCCGGCCAGCGCCATCGGCAGGACCGCCGTCGGCACCCAGAGCGCGACCGCCGCGCCCGTCAGGGACGCACCGATGCCCAGGGCCAGGCCGACGGTCACCGTGCGTGGCCCGATCCGTCGTACCAGCCGCCACGCGAGGGCCGAGGAGACGCCCATGCCCACCGCTCCGGGAAGGGTGATCACCGCGGTGAGCAGAGCGGACAGCCCGAGCCCGTCCTGGAGGAAGACGGTGAGCACGAGGAACGCGGCCAGTGACGACCCGAACTGGGCCATCGCGACGGCCGTGCCCAGCATGTACGGCTTCGACGAGGTCAGCGCCGGGTGCACCAGCGGCTGACGGCCCCGTCGCACCCGCCGGCGCTGCTGCACGGCCAGGGCGGATGCCAGTGCGCACACCAGGGTGCCCCACAGGAGTGCCTGTCCCCCGCTGTCCGGGGTGCGGATGAAGGGCACCATCAGCGTCAGTGCGCACCCGCAGAGCAGGCTGAGGCCGAGGACGTCCAGGCGGGCGTTCCGGGCGGTGCGCCGAGGAGGGGGCAGCCGGCGGCCTGCGAGGACGAGGGTGAGCACCGCACCCGGTGCGCTCAGCAACAGGCAGCACCGCCAGCCCTGTTCAGCGCCGAGTCCGGCGACCAGTGCACCGCCGAGGGGCGGTCCGAGGGCCGTGGCCACGCCGCCCGTGACCGCGTAGCGGCCCAGGGCACGACCGCGGGACTGGCCGTGGAAGACGTCCTGGATGGTGCCGATCACCTGCGCGTTGACGAGCCCGGCCGCGGCGCCCTGGGCCAGCCGGGCACCGATCACGGTGCCCGGCCCCGCCGCCGTCGCGGCCGTCAGCCCGGCCAGGAGGAAGACCGCCATCCCGGTCATGAAGAGATGCTTGCGGCCGTACAGGTCACCGAGGCTGCCACCGGGTACGAGGGCCAGGCCGAAGGCCAGCGAGTACCCGGCCACGATCCACTGGACGTCCGCCCCGGTGGCTCCGAGCGACTGGCGCATGCTCGGGACCGCGATGGTGAGCACGGCCTGGTCGAGCAGGGTCGTGGCGCCCGCGGCCATGCACACGGGCAGGGCCCCTGGTGCGGCGCGGTCCTCTCCCGGCACCGTCTACGCCCGCCGGGACGGCCGGGGCAGGGCGCAGCCGGCGCGCAGGGTGCGGCCGTGGAACCGCTGCTCCCTGTGGTCGGCGGTCTCCCCCGGCGCGCCGGTGAGGGTGCGGTCGTCGATCGCGACGCGCCGGCCGAGGTCGCGGTTGGTGGGGTTGTCGCGTCGGGCGTCCTCGCAGGGCTGCCGTTGATCGGAGACGGGATGCCGGTGCGCGTGCGGCCCGGCTGGGGCGCGGCAGACGCCGTGCGGCCGGCCGAGGGCCGCCCGATCCGGGCCGGTGCCGGTCCGGTCGCGCCGATGGGCGCTGCCCGCCGAGTATGCGGTGCGCCCGGCGGCGTAACAAGAGCCCAACTCGTGGGCGGCTACGCGGAGTTCGGCGAGGACGACGTCACGAGGGCGGTAGCGGCGGACGCCGTCGACAGGCCGGGATGTGGACTGAGCCATGGGAAGGGTTCCTTCACGGCAGGGCCGCCGCGCGCGCCGTCCCACGACTACCCCGGACACAGGGTGGTGGGCGAGGGAAGGCCGCAGGGCAGGAAGCGGAGGGAGGGATCGCGAGCCGTCGAACGGCGATCAGCGACAGACCTCGTCGAACTGGTCGGCGCGACGGCTCACCCAGAACGGGTCGAGCAGCACCGTGTGCGCCGGGCCAGTGGTCTCCATGGCCCCGGATCAAAGCACACACGCACAGATGCGTCCACCATGCGTCCCAGCCGGTGAGACGCCCGTCCGCCCTGGCCAACCTTGACACCCGCGGGGGCCGACGACGTACGTTGAACGGGAAAGTTCCTGACAGGCGGAGGCTTCGATGCACGTACTGGGCGCGGCACCGCGCGGTGCGTGCACCGGTGCGCGGCTCGTCATCCGGCGGCATGTCGACTACTGCCGTACCTCCTCCGCCGTCTGTCCTTCCGTACGCGACTGACCCCTGCCGGCCGTCCCGCCGGCCGTCTCGTCGCGGCCCTGTGCCGCGAGTCATCGTGCTCCCCGGGAGGAACCCCCTTGTCCGGCCCTGCCCTGCACCTCGCCGTCGAGATCGACGGTGACGGCTCCCACCCCGCGGCCTGGCGCCGCGCCGCCCACTCCCCCGATCACCTGCTCTCCCCGCGCCGCGTGGCCCGGGTCGCCGCCATCGCCGAGAACGCCGGGTTCACCCTGATCACCCTGGACGACGGCGTGCTGCCGCCCGGCGCCGCACCGGATCCGGTCGGCCGTATCGGCGCCGTGGAGCGTGCGGCTTTCGTCGCGGCGTCCACGAGCACCCTCGGGATCGCGCCCACCGTTCCGCTCACGTACGCCGAACCGTTCCACGTCTCCAGCCAGTTGGCGTCCCTCGATCACATCTCCGCCGGTCGCGCCGGGTGGGTGGTGACGGAGGAGGAGCGTCCCGAGGCGGCCCGTGCCTGGGGGCGCCCGCTGGTCGCCGACGCCGACGCACGGGCCCGGGAGTCCGCGGACGGGGTCGAGGTGGTCCGTGCCCTGTGGGACTCCTGGGAGGACGACGCGGTCATCCGGTCCGTCGCCACCAGCCGCTACCTCGACCGCGAACGGCTCCACTACATCGACTTCACCGGTGAGACGTACAGCGTCAAGGGTCCGGCGATCGTGCCGCGCCCGCCCCAGGGGCAGCTCGTCGTGCTGGGCCGGCCGGACCGGGTCCCCGCCGCACGGCTCGACGTCGCCCTCGTCGAGGGCCGCGACCTCCCGTCGGTCGCCACGGCCGCTGCCGCCGCCGGTACGCCCCGCGTCTTCGCCGAGATCGAGGTGGCGCTGGACACCCCGGGGGCCACGGCCGCCGAGCGCGTCGCCGACCTGGAACGGCACGCGGCCTGGAGCGACCGGGGAAGGCTGCGGCACATCGGTTCCGCGGACCGGTTGGTGGCCCTCCTGACCGAGCTGAGCCGTCACGTCGACGGCGTACGGCTGCATCCGCTCGTGCTGGACGAGGACCTGCCCGTCCTCTCCCGCCTCGTCCTGCCCGCACTGTCCGAGGAGCGGCTCGTCGCCCGTCCGCTGCCCGGTACGTCCCTGCGCTCGACCCTGGGTCTGGAGCGCCCCGGCAACCGCTTCGCCGCCGCGGCCCCTGCCGCCCAGGAGGACGCCCGATGACCCGCACCGACCCCCTCGACGTCCCCCGCCCGCACGCCCAGCTCCACTTCGGCGTGTTCTTCCAGGGCGTCAACCACTGGACCATCTGGTCCGCCCCCGACAGCGGCTCCCAGATCGACCCCGCCTCCTTCCGCCGTGTCGCCCAGACCGCGGAACGGGGCCTGTTCGACGCGTTCTTCCTCGGCGAGGGACTCCGGCTGCGCGAGGTCGACGGCAAGATCCACGACCTGGACGTGGCGGGGCGGCCGGACGCCCTCACGCAGCTCTCCGCACTGGCCGCCGTCACCCGCCGCATCGGCCTGGTCTCGACGTCCAACTCCACCTTCAACGAGCCCGCCGATCTCGCCCGCCGCCTGTCCGGCCTCGACCTCCTCTCCGAGGGCCGCGCCGGGTGGAACGTGGTGACCACGGACAACGCCTGGACGGGCGCGAACTTCCGCCGCGGCGGCTACCTCGACCACGCCGACCGCTACCGGCGCGCCGAGGAGTTCCTCACCGTGGCCCGCGCCCTGTGGGACGGCTGGGAGGACGGCGCCGTCGCCGACTCCGCGGGTGCGCCCGCCTGGTCGGCTCCAGGCGCCGTACACCCGGTGCGCCACAAGGGACCGCAGTTCGACGTCGACCTCACTCCGACCCTGCCGCGCAGCGCCCAGGGCCACCCCGTGATCTTCCAGGCCGGTGACTCCGGCGAGGGACGCGACTTCGCGGCCCGCAACGCCGACGTCATCTTCTCCGCGCACGGCACCGACTTCGACGACGCGCTGGCCTTCGCCGACGACATCCGGCGCCGGCTGCGGGCGAGCGGGCGCCCCGAGGACGATCTGCGGATCCTGCCCGGCACCGAGATCATCATCGGCGCCACCGAGGAGGAGGCCCAGGAGAAGAAGCGCTGGGTCCGGCTCCAGCAGGTCACTCCCGCAACGGCCCTGGGGATCGCCGGGCTGCTGTGGGGCATCGACCTGTCCGACCGCGACGCGGACGGGCCGCTGCCCAAGGAGGATCCGGTCGTCAGCGACAACGACGGCTCCTTCGGTGCCCGGCGCATCGCCGACCCTCGCGCGGTCGTCGCCGAGTGGCGTGCGAAGGCGGAGGCGCACGGCTGGTCGCTGCGTGAGACCGTCATCGCGCTCGGCCCGCAGCGCGGGCACGTCGGCACTCCGTCCGGCCTGGCCGACACGTTCGCCCGCTTCGTGCGGCACGGCGCGGTCGACGGCTTCAACGTCACGCCCTACCTCGTCCCCGACGGCCTCGACGACATCGTCGACCTGCTCGTCCCGGAACTGCAGGAACGCGGGGTCTACCGCACCGAGTACACCGGCACCACACTCCGCGAACACCTCGGTCTGCGGGAACCACTCACCCGCCGGTCCGCGCCGGACCGGCGGCAGGCAAGCGGAGTCTCGGACGAGCCCTTGTACACATGACCGACAAGAAGCTGTCACACACGGGCCGGAATGCGGGTTCGGCCCGCGCCCGTTCTGACTGACATGACTGTTGGAGTAGCGCTCAACGCGTCCGACGCGCCGAACCAGGTCGACGCCACCGTCCAACTCGCCAGGGAGGCGGCGGAGTCCGGACTCACCTCTGCCTGGTTCGGCCAGACCTTCGGCGCCGACTCGCCCCAGCTGGCCGCGATCGTCGGCCGGGAGGTGCCCGGACTACAGGTCGGCACCTCCGCGATCCCCGTCTTCGGCCGCCACCCGCTGCTGGTCTCCAGCCAGGCCCAGACCGCGCAGGCCGCGACGCACGGCCGTTACCACCTCGGTCTGGCCCTGGGCACGAAACTCCTGACGGAGGCGGGCTTCGGCCTGCCCTTCGAACGCCCCATCGCCCGCCTGCGTGAATTCCTCACCGCGCTGCGTCAGTTGACCGAGAACGGCACGGCCGACTTCCACGGCGAACTGCTCACCGCGGCCACCCCGATCCCGGCACGCGTACCCGGAGCCGAGAAGGGCGTCCCCCTGCTCGTCGCCGCGATGGGTCCGCAGGCGCTGCGGGTCAGCGGCGAGCTGGCGGACGGGATCCTGCCCTACCTGGCCGGACCGCGCGCCCTGGCCGACCACATCGTCCCCGCCGTGACCGCCGCCGCCGAGGCCGCGGGCCGTCCCTCGCCCCGGATCGTGGCCCTCGTGCCCGGCGTGGTCACCGACGACGTCGACGCGGTGCGGGCCAGGGCCACGGAGAACCTCGCGTTCTACGAACAGATCCCGTCCTACGCCCGGGTCATCGAACTCTCCGGCGGCCGGCGGGCCGCCGACCTGGCCGTGATCGGCGACGAGAGGACCGTCGAGGCCGAGGTACGCCGTTACCGGGACGCCGGCGCCACCGAGGTCGTGTTCTCGAGCACCGAGATCGCCGGAGAAGCCGATCGCCGACGCACCTGGCGCCTCCTCGGCGAACTGGCCCGCTGAGCACGCGGGGCGGATCGACGTCCCGGCCCCCGGCACCCCCATGACGAAGGAGAAACCATGACCAGCGAGACCACCACGACGGACCGCGATGCCTTCACCGAGAACTGGCTGGACTGGTACCGCGCCCAAGAGGCCAGGCTCGCCGCCCCGCACGGATTCCTGGCGATCACCGGCCTGCACTGGCTGGACGACCGGCCGCAGCGCTTCCCGGACGCGCCCGGTACGTGGCGCACCGGCCCCGAGGGGGTCGTCGTGGACCTCGACGACGGCGAGGAACTGGTCGTCGACGGAACGCCGGTGCGCGGCGAACACCGCTTCGGTGTGCTTCCCGAACGCGGTGGCGTCGACGCCGTCTGGGGGGACGCCGTGATCGAGGTCGCCAAGCGCGGCGGCAACGACATCGTGCGCCCGCGGCACCCGGACGCGCCGCTGCGCACCGCCTTCGCCGGAACACCCGCCTACGACCCCGACCCGCGCTGGGTGGTGACGGGCCGCTACGTTCCCTTCGACACGCCACGGCCGACCACCGTGGGCGCCGCGGTCGAGGGCCTTGAGCACGTGTACGACGCCCCGGGCAGGATCGAGTTCGAGCTGGACGGGCGCTCGCTGTCGCTGACCGCGTTCCCCGGCCATGGTGCGGGCCGGCTGATGGTGCTGTTCACCGACGCGACCTCCGGGGTGACCACCTACGCCGCCAACCGTTCCCTGACCGTGGAGCCGCCCGCCGCCGACGGTACGGTCGTCCTGGACTTCAACCGCGCCGCGAACCTGCCGTGCGCGTACACGGACCTGGCCACCTGCCCGCTGCCTCCGGCCGAGAACCGGCTGCCGGTGGCGATCGAGGCCGGCCAGAAGATCCCCCGCGAGCGCGGCGGCGCCTGAGGTCCGGTCCGGCTGCCTGCACGGGGCGTCGCTCCACGGCCTTGCCGTACGACGCCCCGTGCGCTCCGGAACGGGACCGGACGTCAGGTGAGCGTGCCGTCATCGCACGCGAGGCGTGGGCGGCGAAGAGCGGGCTCCCCGCGGTCCCCCGGCGCGCTGGGCCGTACTCCGGGGCCGCCACGTCACACGGAGCAGCCGCTGCCCAGTTTGAAGCCCACGCCCCGGACCGTGATGATCCAGTCGCTGTCACCCAGCTTGGTGCGGAGGCTGCTGACGTGCGTGTCGACGGTGCGCCTGGACCAGGAATCCCCCACACCCGGCCGCGCCGGGTTGTTCACCGAGGTGGCGAACTCGAAACTCGAACCCGGGCAGCGCCCGCTCGCCGTACACCTCTCCGCCCCGGCAACGGGCAGCAGGAGAAGGGTCGTTGACGCGGCTGCCCGGGATACCGCTCAGACCGCCCGCAGGGCGCCCGGGCGGCGGCCGGTGAGACGGTCGAGGGCGGCGGCGCTCGCGTCGTCGGCCGGCAGGTGGACGACGAGTTGCTGGTCGTCGTCGGCGGGCAGCCCCAGCGTTTCGTACGCCAGCCGCACCTCCCCGACCTGCGGGTGGACCATGCGCACCACCCCGTTCGCCCGGGGCAGCCCCGGCAGCGTCCGCAGCCGTCGGGCGAACGGTTCCCCGGAGGACACCGTCAACTCGTCCATCAGGGCGCCGACATGGACGTCGGTCTGCCCCGGCCCCTCCTTCAGGGCCGCCACCTGCTGGTCGGCGACCGTGTCCCAGTCCGGGTACACCGAGCGCGCCCGCGGGTCGGTGAAGACGAAGCGGGCGAGGCTGGGCCGCGCGCCGTCCAGCAGCCCGAGCGGTTCGGCCAGCCGCCGGTACCCGTCCGTGCAGGCCAGGATCTCGCTCAGCCGGTTCACCAGCACGGCGGGCGCCGGCTCCAGCCGCTCCAGCAGCGCCCGCACCGTGGGCCTGACCGCCCTGTTCGGTCCCGCCCCGCCCCGGCAGCTGAAGCCGGGATCGGCACCCTTGGCGAGCCGATGCAGATGGACCCGCTCAGCGGGCGTGAGCAGCAGCGCGTCCGCCAGGGCCGCCAGCACCTGCACCGAGGGCCTGCGGTCCCGCCCCTGCTCCAGCCTGGTGACGTACTCGACACTCACCCCGGCGAGCGTCGCCAGTTCCGCGCGGCGCAGTCCGGGCGTACGGCGGCGCGGCCCGGCGGGCAGTCCCACGTCGGCCGGTGTGACGGCTTCCCGGCGCAGCCGCAGGAAGAGGCCGAGCTCGTTGTCGCTCATCCCGTGAACGTAACACCGGCCGCCCCGACGGATCGTGGCCCTGCCACTACCACCCTCGGCCCGGCCTCCCTCGTCCGCCACTCGTCCACCACCGTGGAGCGCACGCCCAGCCTGGGGCAGCGTCAACCCCGTAGGAGAAGCACACCCATGTCCAGCGCACGACTGAATCTCGCAGTGATCGTCGGCAGCGTCCGGGAGGGCCGCTTCGGCCCGGTGGTGGCCGACTGGTTCGTCGAACAGGCCAAGCGGCACGACGAGTTCACGATCAACCTGATCGACCTGGCGGACTTCGACCTCCCGCTCGCCCTGCCGGCCACCCCGCCGGCCCTGCAGCCCGACCTGCCGCGTCCCGAGGGCATGGCCGAACTGACCCGGCGGCTCGACGCCGCCGACGCAATCGTCATCGTGACGCCCGACTACAACCGCAGCTTCCCGGCGTCCCTCAAGGCCGCCATCGACTGGCACTACACCCAGTGGAAGGCCAAGCCGATCGGCTTCGTCGGGTACAGCGGCCTCAGCGGCGGTCTGCTGGCGATCGAGCAACTGCGGCAGGTGTTCAGCGAGTTGCACGCCCACACCGTGCGCGACTACGTCGCCTTCCCCAGCTACTACCTCCTCTTCTCCCCCGACGGCACGCTCCGTGACCCGCAGGGCCCCGAGGAGGCCGCCAAAGCCATGCTCGACCAGCTCCTCTGGTGGGGCTCGGTCCTCCACGACGCCCGCCGCGACCGCCCGCAGATCGGGAACCGCTAGCCCGCCCCGGGCCCGGCCCGGGCCGACGACCCTTGTCCCCGGCCCGGGCCGGTCGACCGGCTCGGTGTGACCCGAACAGCGATGCGAGCGGCCCAGGCTCGGATGCGCCCGCCAGTACGCGGCATTCATGGTGCCTATCAGCAGCTGCCGCAATGGGCCCCGTGGCTGACTACAGAGATCCCGGCTCACCGCCGGCGACAAACCGTGTCAGGCACCGCTCCAGCAGTTCCAGAAACTGCCGCAGGTCATCGGCCACCTTGTCCAGCTCCGGTTCGTCCAGCGACGCTGTCCGCGTCCGGTGAACCGTCCCATCGGGGCCCGTGACATAGGACAGGCCACCACCGTTCGAGCCGATGACCAGACCTGGGACCTCCTGATCCGCGCCGATGTGGACAACGCCGTACTCCTGGAGTCGCAGAAGGACGTCACTTGCCGCGTCGAGGAAGTATCCGTTGCCGACGTCCGCCCAGGTGACGTCGCCGACGCTGCCGTAGAAAGTGACCAGGCCAGCCGGGAGGGGCCTCACTTGGGCAAGCGTGCGAGCCGCGGCTTGACCGTCGCGGCTGGCCGGCCGGACCTCGTTGGTACCAGGGGGAAAGCCGTGCCGGCGCTCGAACTCGCCTGTCATTGCCGTGAGGCTTCCGGAGACTCTGTCGGTCCACGAGGCCAGCCAGGCGGGGGAAAGCGAACGGTCACTCATGAGGCCGGATCATGGCATGAGCCGCAGACACCCATGAGGTGACCAGCGGTTCCGTGCAACCAGGCAAAGCTCCTCTCCACGACCCAGCGGCAGATGGACGACCCGGTGCCATGCCGGGTGCCACGGGCGGGCGATCATCAGAACGATGCCGCGGGCGCGGACCTGGTCGCGGTAGATGTCGTGATCCGCGGATGGGACGGGACAGCTCGGGCGGGCGAGAGGGGCGACATGGCAAGGACGGATTCGCGATTCGCTGCTTACCTTCCGCACCCAGCCGAGCGCTACGCTCCGGTGACCGCCGTGGTGGCGGAGGCAACCGGGCACGACGTGCCGAAGCTGGCCTCGTTGCAGGCCCGAACGCGCGGTGGTTCGGCGAGCGAATGGGCAGACCGCATCCATCGGGCGCTTTGTGCTGAGCGCAGCCTGGTGATCACCGCGAAGGTGTCCGGTGAAGCTGTCGGGTACGCGAATGCGGCGTTCCTGCCTGAGCACGCTGAGGACGGTGCCCCGGCCGGCTACTACCTGACTGGTGTCACGGTGGATCCTGACTGGCGACGTCGTGGCATAGCGGAGCTGCTGACCCGGTGGCGCATGGATCGGGTCTGGGAACGGGATTCGGCCGTCTGGTGCTTCATCTCCGCTAGGAACCTCGCCTCGCTCGACCTGCACCGGAAACTCGGATTCGTCCAGGTGACGGTCGGTGCCTCCTTCCAGGGCATTGAGTTCGCCGGTGGTGAGGGGTTGCTTTTGCGAGCAGACTCACCGCGACCGTGACGGGGCGGGTGCTGGACCCCGGACGGCACTCGAACCCGCCGGGCCATTGGTCCGACAGCGGCAGTTGGTCGGCGCAGCCGGTGATGCCCCAGTCGGCGGGGACGTCCAGGCGATCGGGCGGCTGTGCTCACGCACCCGCTCACTGATCGCCCTCGGGCGCCCCCCGCTCCTTCGGTCGAGGCAGGCAGCTCCGACTCCAGCAGCATGGTGCACCTGGTCACCCCCGCCCCGCCCACGACCGGAGTGAACGCTGCCAGGACGGAGCAGGACTGTTCACGCGGTCCGCTGGTGCTTCGTGGCCTCGGTGGGAAGTGGTCGGCCCGGGCGTACGTGCTCGGCGCGGGCGGCCTCCAGCAGCAGGCGCCAGGAGGTCACCGTCGGACGGCGCCGCAGAAGAGCGCGGCGTTCCCGCTCGGTCATGCCTCCCCAGATGCCGTGTTCGATGCGGTGGTCGAGAGCGTGGGCGAGGCATTCGGTCCGGACCGGGCAGCCGCTGCACAGGGCCTTCGCCCGGTTCTGGGCCGCGCCTTCGACGAACAACTCCTCAGGGTCCGCGGTGCGGCACTTCGCCTGTATCTCCCACTCCCGATCGCCCGTTGCCATGGCCGGCTGCCCCTCCCCTACTGGTTGCCCCTCACCTGCCTGCGGGGCTTGGTGCAGACCGTATGCCCAGGACACGGGCATGGTGATCCTCTGTGCAGATCCCACCCTTACGAGGGACGCAACCGTTGACAGCACGGCCACCAGCCGAACACGGAACGGTTCGCGCCGAGGCCGCCGCCCGGAGGGAAGAGCAGAAGGCCGCCTACCTGCTCATGCCGGATCCGGCCGGCCTCGATGCACGACACCGGGCTTCAGCGTGCTGCCTCTCAACCGGTGACTCACCGCCGGCGGGAGACGGCGACACCGGTCAGGCAGAGCGCGCCGCCGACGAGTCCGAATGCCGTCGGGATCTCGGCGAGCAGCAGCCACGACAACAGCACCGACACGGCCGGAACGGCGTACGTCACCGCGGAGAGCCGACCGGCGTCCATGCGCCGCAGCGCGTAGGCCCACGCGGTGAAACCGATCGCTGTGGGGAACACGCCCAGATAGACGGCGCCGACCACCGCTCCGGTGCTCGCCACCTTCAGCTCGCCGACCAGCTGCGGCGCCCACGGCAGCAGGACCACGGTGGCGACGACGCAGCCGAGCCAAATCGCGGTCAGCCCGTCGACGTGGCGCAACGTGACCTTCTGGATCATGACGCCCGCGGCGTAGAGCGCGGCGGCCAGCAGGCACAGCAGAACGCCTGTCCAGTCGCGCTGGGCGGTGGCCCCGGCGGCGATGAGCGCGGTTCCGCCCAGTGCGACGAGCGAGCCGACGATGAGAGTTCGTGAGAAGCCTTCACCGAGAAATCTCCCGGCGGCGATGGCGACAAGCAGCGGCGCGAGGTTCACCAGCAATGCCGCGGTCCCGGCATCGACGTGCCGTTCCCCCGCGTTGAGGGCGACGGTGTAGCCGGCGAGCCACAGCACGGCGTACGCCGCGATCAGCAGGAACGCCGTGCGGGAGAGGCGGACACGGACCGCCCCCTTGGCCGCCGCGATCACTGTGAGCGTGACGGCCGCGACGCCCAGCCGGAGCAGCGCGAGCGGCGCGGGGGACAGTGCGTGCCCGATGCCGCGGATGGCGACGAAGGCCGAGGCCCACAGCACCACCGCGAGTCCGGCCGCAGCCGCGACCTTGCCGATGTCTGTCTTGCCGGCGCCGATGGGCCTGGCGGTCTCCACTAGATCGGTCACCCAGGCATCATCATCCCCGCTCTCTGTACAGCACAAGCGATGAGTTCTATACGTCTGTTAAGCGTGGCTGTACATTCACAGCATGCTGGACATCTCACGGCTCCGCGTCCTGCGGGCGGTCGTCGCGACGGGCTCGATCCGCGCGAGCGCCTCCGCGCTCGGCTACACACCCTCAGCGGTGAGCCAACAGCTCGCCACACTGCAGCGGGAGACCGGACTGCAGCTGTTCGAACGGTCCGGTCGCGGCATCGAGCCCACCGCGGCCGGCCAGGCCCTCGCCGCCGAGGCCGACACGTTGTTCGAGGCGTTCAGCCGGGTCGAGCGGGTGGTCGGCGATCTGCGGGCCGGCCGGGTCGGCAGCCTTTCGATCGGCTACTTCGGCTCGGCCGGCGCAGCGTGGCTGGCGCCGACCGTTGCCGCGCTGCGTGCCGAGTTCCCGGACCTCCGGCTGGACCTGTCGCTGACCGAGTTCGCTTCGGGCGACCCGGACGTCGACATCTTCGTGGAGGAGACGGGTGTCGACCGCCCCGGGTCCGTCGATGTGCACAGGCTCGCCGAGGACCCCTACCTCGCCGTCGTCCGCTTCGACGACCCACTGGCCGAGGTGCCCGAGGTGCCGTTGGCGGACCTCGCCGGGCGGCATTGGGTGGACAACGAACCCCGCGAAGGGGCGTGCCGCCAGGTGCTCCTCAACGCCTGCGCGCAAGCGGGGTTCTCCCCGAGTTTCGTGGTGGAGACACACGACTACCGGACCGCGATGTCCTTCGTGGCAACGGGAATCGGGCTGACTATGGTGCCGGCCCTCGGTATCGGCGAGTTGCCCGAGAACCTCACGACTGTCGCCCTGGTGTCCCCCACCCCGGTCCGGTACCTCAGTCTCGCGGTGAAGAAGTCGGTCGCGCGGCACCCCGCCGTCCGCCGCGCCGTCGAGCTGCTGGAAGGTTTGGTGTGCGCGGAGAAATCCCGCGCTGGCTGATGGGCCTGAGGTAGCGGTGCCGCGTGACCGTGGTTCGACCACGTCACGGAGCGTGCAAAGTCACACGGCGGGGCGCTCTCATGTTCGTCAGTTCAGAGAAGATCTCCGGGTCGTCAGCCCAGCGAGCTACCGAACTGCTCCACGCCACGTCGGTGGTGCCACTCCACACACCGCTCCCCAGGCCGGCGGAGGACCTCAGCCGCGGACGATGTTCTCCGCTTGGGGGCCCTTCTGCCCCTGGGTGACGTCGAACGTGACCTTCTCGCCCTCGACCAGCTCCCGGTAGCCGTTGCCGGAGATGTTCGAGTAGTGGGCGAAGACGTCCGGTCCGCCGCCGTCCTGGGCGATGAAACCGAAGCCCTTCTCGGAGTTGAACCATTTCACGGTGCCGCTGGCCATACTGCGTCCTTCGCTCTCGCCGGGGGTGCCGACCGGGGTGAGTAACGGCAGCTTCCCCTGTGGGAAGACGCCGGGATCCGTTCTACCCCGCCCGGGGCTCCTTCATTCGATCATCCGTCCTCGATTCGGGAACGGGCTGCTCCGGCCAGATGACGTCGGGCCCGGCCGGCGGCCGGGCATCACCGGTGAGCAGCCCGGCCCCGGCAGCGTTCCGGTCCCAGCGCCAGGTTCTGTCTCCTTGGTCGGCCGGACGAGCGGCCCAAGCCCCATTGCTTCGGCCAGGGGTCAAGGCTCCACAGCGATTCCCGACACCAGCGCGGCAGCGCGCACAAAGGGTGCCGGCAGCATCACGAAGAAGGCGGAACTGGAGAGCTGGGAGGATCATCAACCAGTACGGGCCACCGTGCCGAAACAGTCGTACAGCGCCAGTCGTCAGGCGGAGAGTCAGCCCCAGTTGAGGCGGCGGCATCCTCCGTCGGTCGATCGATGCCGACGTCAGAGGCCCTTCAGGACGCGCTCGAGCGCCGACCGGCCGGCGGGCCCCCAGTTCGGCTTGCCGCCCGGCAGGCCGCGGTCCCCGTTCTGGCCCATCAGCATCAGGAACAGGCTCTTCATCGCGGCCAGCCCACGCGCCCGTCGGACCGCCGCCTCGTCCGCCTGCGCATAGCTGTCGAAGAACCGCGAGGCGCCGCCCGCGGGGAGCAGCACCCAGGCGGCCGCGAGGTCCCAGGCCGGGTCGCCGGCGAAGACATCGCCGAAGTCGACGACGCCCGCCAGTGTCCCCTCCGCGACGACGACGTTCG
This sequence comes from Streptomyces sp. NPDC004658, assembly GCF_040609555.1. NCBI lineage: Bacteria > Bacillati > Actinomycetota > Actinomycetes > Kitasatosporales > Streptomycetaceae > Streptomyces > Streptomyces sp. NPDC004658. The sequence continues at coordinate 76,773 of NZ_JBEXKG010000012.1, read as the reverse complement.
CGGGATGCAGGTCACCGTGGACCCACACGCGCGGGCCCTCCCAGCCGGCAGCCGCGGCCGCGTCGTCCCACACGGCCCGGATGTCGTCCTCGGCGAAGTGGCCGAGGTCCACGGCCCGCAGGAAGTACTCGAAGCCCTCGGTGCACTCCTTGGGGTGACCGCCGCGGTCGGAGGCGTCCGGTGCTTCGGCGGGCGCCTCCACGTGCAGTGCCTTGAGGAAGGCCGCCAGACTGTCGGCCGCATGGTCGCTGCGGGTGATCGAGCCGTGGTCCAGCGGCGTTCCCTCGACCCATGTCATGACGGTCCAGATCTTGGGGAAGCGCTCGGACGGCGCACCGTCCCGCACGGGGACCGGGATCGGCAGCGGCAGGCGCGAGGCCAGGGCCGGCAGCCACCGGCGCTCCTTGAGCTGCAGAGCCGGGGTGGTGTCCATCCGCTGCATCCGGACCGCCAACTCGTCCCCGAGGCGCCACATCTGGTTGCCCCAGCCGCCCGCCACCTCGCGGATGGGCAGCCCGGCCAAGTCCGGGTGCTGGTCCCGCAACAGGTCGCGGACCAGGTCCTCGCTGATCTCCCTCTCGGCTTCGATCATGCGGAGTCACATTACCGGGCGCACGCGGAGGCGACCATGAGGCAGGCCTCCAGCCGAGCGGCGGCGCAGACGGCCGTACGAGGCCCCGGATCGAGTCGCCGTGGTGCTCGAAACCGAGAGGCTCGCCGCGGTGGCGCGTCACTTCGACCGCGGCCCCCATTCGAAGAGCAGGATGGTCGCGTCGTCCCGCAGTTGGTTGCGCTGGTAGTCGAGAACGGCGTGGATGAGCAGCCGCAGTACCTCGGCGGGGCGCTGACCGGCGGCGTTGGAGTGGATGATGAATTCGGTGAACCGGTCGAGGCCGAACTCCGCGCCGTGCGCGTCCCTGGCCTCCACGACACCGTCGGTGTAGAGCAGAACGCAGTCGCCTGGTTCCAGTTTCGTCACGTGGATCTGCCGGGCTGCCGGTGCAAGCGGGCCGACGAGGCCGAGCGGCGGCTGCGGGGCACTGTCCAGCGCCCCCGAGAGCACCCGTTCGTCGCGGATCAGCAGCGGTGGGGGGTGACCGCAGTTGACCCAGTGCAGCACCCCGGTCTCGGCGTCGAGCCGGCACAGCACACCGGTGGAGAAGTGGTCGGGCAGCCACTGGGCGAGCGCCTGGTCGACGGAGGCGACGATGTCGGCCAGGCCGCCACCGCACCGGCGGGTGTTGCGCGCCGCCGCCATGGCGACCGACGTGGTCAGGCCGGCGATCAGATCGTGGCCCATGCCGTCGAGGATCATGGTGTGCAACACGTTCTTGACCACCGAGTGGTCGAAGGCGTCGCCGGCGATGTCGTACGCCGGTTCCAGGACCGCGGTCGAGACGCACCTGCTGCTGCCGATGGTGCGCGGCGGCAGGAAGGCCCGCAGCATCTCGGCGGGCAACCCCATGGGTGCGGTGCGCGTGCGGGCTGCGAGCCAGTCGCTGTAGGCACGCTTGGAGGTGATGAGCATGGCGAACAGATGGGCCAGCATCCGGCTGCGGCGCATCAGCGGCCCGTCCAGCGAGGCGGCGCGCACCGCGAGCACGCCCAGCCGCTCCGCACCGTCGACCAGAGGCATCCAGACGATCAGGCCGTCCCCGGCGTCGTCCACTCGCGAGGAGACCGTACGGTACGCCCAGCCTGCCGACGAGTCGTCCACCGTCAGTGGCTCCAGGGCTTCGTCGAGGGGGACGAGCAGCCGTTGCTGCAGGTCGGCAAGGTAGATCAGCGCCGTGTCCAGGCCGAGTACCGAGGCGCACCGATCGGCCAGGGCGGGTAGTTCGACGGGCAGGGCCGTTTGCGCCTCGGTGATCAGCTGTTCGAGCAGGCTCTCGTCCACGGCAGGATCGTGAGCGGAGGGCTCGCGCGGTGGGCCCGACACGGGGATCACTCCTTCCATGCCCGTTCTCACACTGATCCTGTCCCGCACACCCAGCTGCCGCCACTGATCGACGTACTCCCCCGGTCCGCCGGGGGCGGCCGTCCCGTCGTGGGGCGGACTCGCGGTTCCTCGGTAGACAAAGGTTTCTGGGCGACCGGCGTGCGTGCGGAGTCTCCGTCTTCGGGGTGTGCCGGCGAGCGCGATGGGGTGGCGGCGCAGGCGGCCGCGTTCGAGGCGGTAGGCGCCCGTGCGGGCCAGGCCGCGGCGCCTTCGACGCCGCGGAACGGCTCCACCGCCGCGTCCCTGTGCATCCGGGCGACACACCGTGCCCGCAGGTCCGCACCGTCGCCCCTCCACCGTCCCCGGCGTCCGGATCGGTGCGGAAGCAGGGGAGCGCGCGGCAGGCGGTGCGATAACGGGCGCGCCGCGGGACCGGCGCGACAGGGAGCGCTGGCTCCCCGTGGACGCTTCGCCGGAACAGGGCGGCAACGCAGACCTCGGACAGGTTCACCGCTCACCTCACGCTGACCGGTACGACCGCGGCCGACCGGGCGCCGCCGCGAAGGACCCAGCCGGCGTTCCGGCAGGCCACGCGGCATGCAAGGCTGTCACCGGGCAGACACCCGACACCTCCAGGAGCACCCATGGCCCTCGATGTCGCCGCGATCCGCGCACAGGTACCCGCGCTGAAATCCGGTACGGCTCGGTTCGACGCGCCCGGCGGTACGCAGACACCGCAGCCGGTCATCGACGCGATGGTGGACGCGCTGACCCGTCCGCTGGCCAACCGGGGGCACGTCACGGAGGGCGAGCGCAACGCGGAGGCCATCGTGGCGGCGTCCCGCGCGGCTCTCGCCGACCTGCTCGGCGTACCACCGAACGGCATTGTCTTCGGCCGCAGTTCCACGCAACTCACGTACGACGTCTCCCGTACGCTCGCCAAGGACTGGGGACCCGGCGACGAGGTGGTCGTCACCCGCCTCGACCACGACTCCAACATCCGGCCGTGGGTCCAGGCGGCCCAGGCGGTCGGGGCGACGGTCCGCTGGGCGGACTTCGACCCGGCCACCGGCGAACTCAACCCCCAGCACATCGAGACCGTGCTGTCGCCGCGCACCCGGCTGGTCGCCGTGACCGCTGCCTCCAACCTCATCGGCACCCGCCCCGACGTCCCCGCCCTCGCCGCCCTCGCGCACGACGCCGGCGCGCTGCTGCACGTGGACGCCGTGCACTACGCCGCCCACGCACCGGTCGACCTGACCGCCCTCGGCGCGGACACCCTGGTCTGCTCGCCGTACAAGTTCCTCGGCCCGCACCTCGGTGTCCTGGCGGCCCGGCCGGAACTGCTCGAAACGCTGCACCCGGACAAGCTGCTGCCCTCGTCCGACGCCGTGCCCGAGCGTTTCGAACTGGGCACGTTGCCCTACGAGTTGCTGGCCGGGGCCCGCGCGGCGGTGGACTTCCTCGCCGATCTGGCACCGCGGCCGTCCGGCACCCGCCGCGAACGCCTGCTGGCCGCGTTCGCGGAACTGGAGACGCACGAGGACGCCCTGCGCGAGCGGATCGTGCGGGGGCTGACGGACCTCCCCGGCGTCACGGTGTACTCGCGCGCCGCGCACCGCACCCCGACCCTGCTGTTCTCGCTGGACGGCCACGACTCCGCGCAGGTCGCGGCGCACCTCGCGGCGCGGGGCGTCGACGCCCCGGCCGGCTCGTTCTACGCCCTGGAGGCCTCCCGCCGACTCGGCCTGGGCGACACGGGCGCCGTACGGGTCGGGCTCGCCCCCTACACCAACGAGGAGGACGTCGACCGGCTGCTGACGGCGCTGGCGAGCCTCGCGCCGTGAAGGCGGCCAGGGTCCGGGGTCCCGACCCGGGGTCCCGACCCGGGGTCCGCGCACCGGCGACGCCGCACGGCAGGAGCGTCTCGTCCGCCCGCTCGGTCTCTCCGTGAGGCGGGGAGGCGGAGCGGGCGGTCGACCCGACCCATGTGGGTCGCCGCGCACGTTCCCTTGGCCGGGAGGTCTCGTTGTACGGCCGACGAGCCGACACAGCCGCTGGTCTGAGCCCCGGGCTCGACCTCCCGCCGCGCCGTGCCGCTCCTGGGGTTGCGCGCTGCCACGGCGTGCCGGGAGCGGCACCGCAGCTCGAAGCGTGAGCGGTACGCAAGGGACGGCTGTTGCAGCGGCGGTGGTGCCGTACTCGCCGACAAGGACCCGCCATGATCTGCGCCTCGGCAGCGGCCCGCAGGTAGTCCGACTCCGGGCGGTGGTGTACGGCTCGCGCATGGCCCACCGCACCACACACCACTCTCTCGGGGAGAAGGAGCGGCTTCGGACTCCGTCGGTTGCGGACGCCGGCCAGCTCGCGGGGCGCGCGTTCCGCTCCACCTTGCGCGTATCGCGCGGCTGACATCTTGCGGAGAAAAACAGCGGCGGTTGGACGCCCCGGCAGCAGGCTCGATTCCAGGGCTCCGAGAATGCCTTGCGCGGCCACGATCGGGCGTCGGCTACTGTCGTCTGTCCGACCGGTTTCGCGCGTATGACGGACCCACCGGCGCCGAGCCTGGCAACGCCTCTCCCAGGTCGCAGAAAAACTCTTACAGCGGTTCTTCATTCAGTGGACGACGACTCCTGACTGTCTCAAGTAGCGAGAATGCCATCAAAGAAGGCATGCTAAATTTCTCTACTGCCCAGGGTGATTTTTCAGCCAAATCCAGCAGGGGCGAGGGAACTGGTACGGCGGTGTTCGGATGCCTGGCAACATACGTGGGGAACTGGTGGGCCGCGACGGTGAGGTCACCCGGTTGAGGAAGATGCTCGACGCGACGGTCGAGGGCGCCGGGGGCGCGCTGGTGATCCGCGGAGAGGCGGGCGTCGGGAAGACGGCCCTGCTGGATCTGGTACGCCGGGAGGCGGATGCCCGCGGCCTGCTGGTGCTCGGCGCGCGGGGAAGCGAGTCGGAGTCGGAGGCCGCCTTCGCCGGCCTCCACCAGGCGCTCCGGCCCGTGCTCGACGAGCACATCGGCAGCCTGTCCGCGTCCCTCCAGAAGGCTTTGCGGGTAGCCCTCTGGCACGAAGACGGTTTCGCCGACCTGCAGAGGGTGGCTCTTGCCACGCTGGAGCTGGTCGTCGAGGCCTCCGACCGCCGACCGGTGGTCATCCTGCTCGACGACCTGCATTGGTTCGACACGCCGTCGCTCACCGCCCTCGCCTTCCTGGCCCGGCGTGTAGAGGGAGAGAGCGTACTGGTGCTGGGCACGACCAGGACGCTGGAACTCAACGACCCGCTACGCCGCAACGGCTTCACGGAGATGTACGTCCAAGGGCTGGACGCCCGCTCCGCCGCGAGTCTCCTGGACGCCTGCACCCCGGGGCTCTCCACGCCGCTACGGCAGCGCGTTCTGCGAGAGGCCGCCGGAAACCCACTCGCGCTGATCGAGCTGCCGCGGTCGTGGGATCTCCTCGTCTCCCCCTCCATCGTCCCGGTCAACGCCAGGCTCCAGGTGGCCTTTGCCGCCCGCCTGGACACGGTGAGCGAAAGGACGCGCGTGCTGCTCGCCACGCTCGCGGCGGACAGCACCTGCAACCCGGGCCAGTACCTGGCAGCGGCATCCGAGGCATGCGGACAGCCGGTCGGGGCGCGTGAAGTCCAGGAGGCCATCGACGCCGGCCTCATCGACCTGGTCGACGAGGAACTGAGGTTCCGGCATCCGCTGATGCGCTCCGCGGTGTACTCCTGCGTCCCCGTGACCACGCGTCTGGCTGCTCACGCCGCGCTCGCGAACCAGTTCGCCGCACTGCCCGACCGCCGGCTGTGGCATCAGTCGCAAGCCGTCCTCGGCACCGACGAGGCACTGGCGACGAGACTGGAGGAGCAGGCCACCAGCGCGCGACGGCGAGGCATGCTGACGGTCGCCATCGCCGCTCTGCGGCGCGCCGCGGCCCTGGTCGAGGCTCCGGCGCGCCGGACGTCCCTGTTCCTCTACGCCGCCGAACTGGCCTGCGAGGTCGGACATCGCAGTGCCGCCGTGGAGCTGGCCGACCGAGCCGATCCCGCGCTCATGGGGCCGGCGGAACGAGGACGCCTGACTCTCGTCCACGAGATCACCGCACCCAGGGACTTCCGTGACGAGACGCGCGTTGAGGAACTGATCAGCCATGCGTGCGCGGCGCAGGAGACGGGAGCGACCATCCTGGCCGTGAACCTGCTGTGGCGGGCCGCTTCCCGCTGCAACTGGGCCCGGTTGTCGACCCGCGTCCGCCAGAAGGTCGCGGCCACCGCCGACAGGATGCGCCTGGAGCCCGGGGATCCCCGCCGGCTGGCGACTCTCGCGCTGGTGATGCCGGAGGTGTACGGCCGTAAAGCCCTCGCCGCGATGCGGCGGCTCCCGGCCGCCGACGGCGGGCTGGAGACGTCCCGGTACCTGTGCAGCGCCGCCATCGCTGTCGGCGACTACCACAGCGCCTCCTCGTATGCCCGTGCCGCCGCCAAGGTCTCCCGCGAATCGGGGCAGCACGCGGTGATGTCCCGGACGCTGGGCACTGCGAGCTGGTGCCGGATCTGGACCGGCGAATGGGACCTCGTCCGCACGGGAGCGGCGGAGGCGGGCGAGCTGGCCGAGGACATGGGCAACGCCTTCTGGGGGCTGTCCGCGAAGATCAATTTCGCCATGCTGGCCGCGCAGCGCGGCGACTCCGCCACCGCGGAGGAGCTGGCGCTGGAGGCCCAGTCCAGCCCCCTGATCCGCGGTGCGGCGTTCATGCAGTGTGCCGCGCTCACCACGCTGGGGGTGGCCGCTGCGGTGGCGGGGCACCCCGAGAAGGCACTCGGCCGCTTGCGGAGGGTGTTCGACCCGGCTGATCCCGCCTTTCACGAGCTGCGGTGGCGGGCGGCGCCCCACCTGGCGGACGCGGCACGTGTGCTCGGACGTCAGGAGGAGGCCCGTTCCTTGCTCGCGGGGCTGGAGGAAGCGGCCGATCGGCTGCCGTCCCCGATGCTGCGCATGTGCCGTGCCTATGTGAGGGCCGTCCTCGCGGATGACGGTACCTGTGAGGAGCTGTTCGACCAGGCCCTGTCCGGGGAAATCGCCCGCTGGCCGCTCGACCGGGGCCGGCTGCTGCTGACCCAGGGATCGTGGCTCAGACGCAGTCACCGCGTCGCCCAGTCACGCGAGCCGCTGCGCGAGGCCCGTGACACCTTCGACGCCCTGGGGGCGCGTTACTGGAGCGAGCGGGCCCGGCAGGAGTTGCGTGCCGCCGGAGAGGACAGCGAGCGGCCGGCCGACCCGGTGGGGGACATTCTCAGCCCCCAGGAACTGCAGATCGCTTCCCTGGCCGCGGAGGGGCTGACCAACCGGGAGATCGCGGTACGCCTGTTCATGTCGCACCGCACGGTCGGAACCCACCTCTACCGGATCTTCCCCAAGCTCGGGATCACCAAGCGGGGGCAGTTGGGTGCCACCTTGCGGTCGGTCTCAGCGAACGGCTGGGAGCCGAATCAGTGACTCGGCGCGTGGCGAAGCCCTCGCAAGCCCGCCATCGACCCTCGGCTGCCCCGCGGTCGGACGCGGGCCTCCGATCACCTGGCAGGCTCAGTGCGCCGGTGCTCCGCCGGTGCCGCCAGGAGGTACGCCACCCGACAGCGGTGAACCGAGCCCCGTACAGCCCCGGTAAGCCTGCGAGCGACGTGCGCTGCTCCCCCTCGGCCTGCGGCCCAACGGCCCATCGGAAGCAGCTGAGCCCGCGCCTCGGCTGTTCCCGCTGGGCAAGCTCACGCAAGGGGCCGCCACCGGGACGGCCGGAACGGCGTCCTCGGCTGTCCAGTCCCCTCGGACAGGGCAGGGACCGGGCGCGCGTCCCTCCGGGGAGCCGGCCGGAGCGGTGCCGTCTGCGAGCTTCGCCTGCCAGGCGCCGGTTGAAGGAGCCGCCCTCCACACGGGCCGTGTGCTGCTGACCGACCTGACTCGCGCCCCTCGGCCGAAAGCTGGACGCCGGTCCTCACCGCCCCCCCCGGCCTCGGCGGACTCCTGCTCCCGACGCCCGACCAGCCCCTGCCGTCGCTGCCTGGGCACCCCTCGGTCACCGTGACGGACGCATCGTCGTCGGCCGGGCGGTGAGAGAGTGGTCGCATGTGCGGTCGATACGTCTCCACTCGGAGCCCGCAGGACCTGGCCCGGCTGTTCCGCGTCACCGAGTGGCCCACCACGGAGGCGCTCGCACCGAGCTGGAACGTCGCGCCGACCGACGACGTGTGGGCGGTCCTGGAACGCCCTCCGCACAACGTTGGCGATGCCGCAGCACCCGTCCGGGAGCTGCGGCCCCTGCGCTGGGGCCTGGTGCCGTCCTGGGCGAAGGAGCCGAAGATCGGCGCGCGGATGATCAACGCCCGGGTGGAGACGGTGCACGAGAAACCGGCCTTCCGCCGTGCGTTCGTCAAGCGCCGCTGCCTGCTCCCGGCGGACGGCTTCTACGAATGGCAGCCGCTCAAGGACCCGGGCACCGGCAGGACCCGCAAGCAGCCGTACTTCGTCCACCCCGAGGACGACCAGGTGATGGCGCTCGCCGGGCTGTACGAGTACTGGCGCGACCCGGCCGTCCCCCAGGACGACGACCCGGCCGCCTGGCTGACGACCTGCACCATCATCACCACCGAGGCCACCGACGCAGCCGGCCGGGTGCATCCGCGCATGCCCCTGGCCCTCACCAAGGACCACTACGACGCCTGGCTCGACCCCACCCACCAAGACCCCGACACCCTGCGCGCTCTCCTCGGCCAACCCGCCGACGGGCACCTCGACGCGCGCCCGGTCTCCACGGCCGTCAACGACGTCCGCACCAACGGCCCCCAGCTCCTCGACCCGATCAGCCTGTAGCCGCACCGGTCCCGCCGAGGCGAGCTGCGGCGTGCCACCGCCCTCGCCGGACACGGCGTCGAGCCCCTCACTGGGCGACGGTGCGCACGCCCTCCTCATGGGCGCAGGGTCCGGGCAGGCGTCGGACCTTCTCCCCGTGCTCTCTCAGCCGGCGTGAAGGATCCGAAAGCGATCGGGTTCCGCCGGATCCCGATCAACGACTTGAACCGGCGTCCAAGCCCATTGCCACACGCTGATGCCCGGCGTGCGGGAGAACCGGATCTCCCCGCGGGTGCCCTCGACAGCGACGCTCGGCCAGGATGCGGCCATGCGCGCCCGGTCCACGCCGTGAGAGCGCAGCACGTCGGCGAGGACGACGACCGTGTCGTAGCCCTCGAACGCGACGAAGGAGGGCGCAGCGGCCAACCGCTCGCGCAGGGCCGCCTCGACTCGTGCACCGAGCGGGCTGAGGCGCTCGGGCAGATAGCGCAGGAACGGGATCGCGGCGCCGTCGTCGCCCAGCAGCCTCGCCCATTCAGGGAACTCGGGTTGCCCGGCCGGAGCACCCATCATGATCTCGGCGAGGCGCTGATCACGGCGGACGGACTTGACGATCGACACCGCCGGTTCCGGGTGGCCGACCAGAAGAAGGAGGGCTGTCGCGCGATGGTCGACGAGTTCGTCGCACACGTCCGAAGGGGCGAGCGCACGCATGTCGAGCTCGATGACGCTGCCGCCGTGCGGAGCAAGGTGGTCCCGCAGGATGCGGGCCCCGGATGCCCAGTAGACACTCGGCTCGGATGCTACGGCGACGCGACTGCGGCCCGTGCTGAGGAGGAAGTCCGCGTAGATCCGCCAGCCGTGGGACTGCGCCGGGGCCAGGCGCGCGACCCGTTCCGTCGGCTGTTCGGTGAGCGCGTCGAGAACAGCCGACGAGCAGAGGAACGGCAGGCCGAGGGCGTCGGCCCGGGCGGCAGCGGCGCGAGCGACGACGCTGTGATACTCCCCCGCCAAGGCGGTCACGCCCAGGCGAGCCAGTTCGTCTACGGCCGCGGCAGCCCGTTGTGGATCAGCCGCGGTGTCTCGGACGACCAGCTCGAGTGGCCTTCCGCCGATCCCGCCGGCTTCATTGACTTCATGGACGGCCAGCTCCAGTCCTGCGAGCAGGTGCCGGCCTGCCTCGACCCAGCCGGGCCGAGTCAGCGGAACGAGAGCGCCGATCTTCACTGATGACTCGCCGGTCCACTCAGCTTCGGATGACGAATGTGACGTACTCATACGTTGGCGTCTCCCGCGTGACGATACGGTCGCAGGTTCCCCGGATCGCCGAATGACAAGGCCCGGTGGTATGCGTCCCTCTCATCTCGCCACGGCGAGCGCACCTGCGTGATCATGCCGGCCATTGCATCCACCGCCATCGCCGACGGGCAACCGATTATGCGTTCGGCGCTGACGTCCGCAGAGGCACTGTTCGCGCCCGCGGCGGGGTACCACCGCTGGTCCCGGGCCGGACTCAGGGCTGCCGCTCCATGTTCGAAGAAGCTCTCGTGACGGCAATGTCCATCGGAGAGGGCGGCTGGTGCGCTGGGGACCCCTACGCGCCCGTTCGCTACTCACCCGTCTCGTGTTCCGAACGATCCTTGGCGGAAGGCTCGTTGTAGGTGATCACGACCGGCGCGTCCGCCTCCGCCCGTGCGCGGTCGGAAGCCGCTGCGATCCCCTCGTAGGTCCATTCCTTGTGCAGGCGCTCTCCGTGGGCATCGGTGATGTCGACGACCAGGCCGGTCCACTCCTCGGCGGGCTGTTCGGGGACGAGTCCCAGATCGTACGTGGCGTCCTGGAGCAGGGATTCGGTGACACGTACGCCGGTGAGTCTCTCGGCCAGAGCGAGAACCGCCGCCTTCCCGTCGACGACCGGGGCGCTCTCGTCGTGCTCTCCCTCGGGAGTCAGCGGGAAGCCGACTTCCCGCAACAAGGGAACCAGTTCATCGGGGCTGCTGCCGTCGCGCGCCGACGGGCCCTCGAACGCCGTACGGAGCTCACCGTCCTCGAACCAGTGGAAGAGGTGGATGGGCTTGCCGCCGTTGCTCGAGTGCGCCACGACCCGGCCGCCCTCCGACAGCGTCTCCGCGCACGGCATCCCAAGGCCACCGTCAAAACCGAGGACAACTGTCCAGTCGCCTTTCTCGCCCGGGGTCTTGAAGGCGCCCGCGATGTAGGACTCGTCCCAGTAGTCGTAATCCACCTCGGCACGGTGAGCGTCGTTCGCCTCGATCAGCCCGGCCGTGCCCTGTCCAGTGCCGCGCGGTTCCGCCTCCAGCGCGCGCAGCACCTCCTGCGGGCTCCGCCCCCGAATCAGTGTCACGGTGTACCCGCTCTCCATCATGTGGCGGAAAAGCGGCGAGGTGCGGATCCAGGCGTAGTCGTGTGCGGTCACCAAGTTCATACGGCGCAGTGTGCATGATGCCTCTGACAATGGCCGATGAGCCGGTTCTCACAGCTGGAGCTGACGCTCCGGCCGCGCCCAGTCCGTGTCAGCAACATGTTCGTGTCACGAGCTCTACGTACATGTCTGCTTCTCCGAGCACGTGCAACTCCCGGCGGAGAAGGCTGCTCCTGGCGCGACAACCCAACTACCAGGCCGTGTATCGAGAGTGGATCCCGGGCTGTGAATGATCATGGTTCATGGGTCAGGGAGATCTCACGGATGAACAGTGGGCGGTACGGGAGCCGTTGTTCCGAAGAGGGCGAGGGTGGCGCGGCCGCCTGATCTCCGGTAAAGGCGCGCCCCGGGCATCAAGGGCGGGCAAGCTCCATCTCATCGGGCAGCAGATATTTCCCTCCCGCATCGCCTCCGGCGCCTCGCCGTCCGCTGGGGAGCGAAGCCACGGACTGCACGATGCCCCGGTGACCCTCGCCTGCAGCCTCGTCTGCTGGACCGACCTCCTCGAAGAGCCGTGGCAGGTTGGACGCGGATCCGTAGGCGTGCTGGAGACGGGGCCTGTCCGATGCCATGCCCGTAGTCTTCCCTCCCCCGCCGCGTCCGATCGGCGTACCTCACCCATCTCGCCCCGGGAGCGTCCCACCACTTCTCAGGCCGCCCTGTGCTGTCCCCTCGAACAGTGCCGAGACTTCGGTGCTTTGACGCCTCGGTACGGCGGCGCCCGGCCCAGGGTCACCGATCCAACCCGCGTTCAGCGGTTCGGCGTGGAGCGGCAGGCCTGTGCCAGAGCCGGAGCCCAAGGCGGCTCCGGAGTCGGCGCCGGAGCGGGACGGTTGGCTCGATGCCGGAACTCATCATTCCGCCATGTAAGCGTCATGATCCTGCCAAGCCCCGGCCCCGTCGAGGTAGTGACGGCCCTGTCAACTGCTGCTGGATTCACCGCGACAGGGGAGAGACCGGATGACACCCGCAGCACACCCGTCCCAGCACGCCCCCGAACTGCGCGCCGCCGCCAGACACCTAGGCCGGCGCCGCTTCCTCACCGTCACCGGCGCCGCCGCCGCGCTCGCCTTCGCCGTGAACCTGCCCGCCGCCGGCACGGCCGCCGCCGCCGAGTTCGACGCCCGGAGAATCACCGAGGACCCCTTCACGCTGGGCGTGGCCTCGGGCGACCCGCTGCCCGGCTCGGTCCTGCTGTGGACCCGGCTGGCCCCGCAGCCGTACCAGCCTGACGGCGGACTGCCCGCACAACGCGTCGCGGTGCACTGGGAGTTGGCCCACGACGCCAACTTCCGCCGGATCGTCAGGCGCGGCACCGCCACCGCCCACCCCGAGTTCAGCCACACCGTCCACGTCGAGGTGCCCCACCTGCCGGCCGACCGCGTCTTCTTCTACCGCTTCCGGGCCGGCGCCTGGCTGAGCCCCACCGGCCGCACCCGCACCGCCCCGCTGCCCGGCACCCGTCCCACCGCGCTCACCCTGGGCGCCGTCTCCTGCCAGGCCTACGCCGACGGCTACTACACCGCCTACCGCCACCTCGCCGAGGACGACGTGGACGTCGTCTTCCACCTGGGCGACTACCTGTACGAGTACGCCGTCAACGCCACCGGCAACGACCGCAAGTACACCGACCGCACCCTCCCGGCCCACTACAACCGCGAGACGGTGACGCTGGAGGACTACCGGCTGCGCTACGCCCTGTTCAAGTCCGACCCTGACCTGATGGCCGCGCACGCCGCGCACCCCTTCGTGGTCACCTGGGACGACCACGAGACGGAGAACAACTACGCCGACGACATCCCGGAGGACGGCGGCTCCTCCGAGGAGTTCCTGCTGCGGCGCGCCTCCGCCTACCGCGCCTACTGGGAGAACCAGCCCCTGCGCCGTCCCCAGTTGCCCACCGGCTCCGACATGCGGCTCTACCGCCGCCTGCACTGGGGCAGGCTCGCCCAGTTCGACGTCCTGGACACCCGCCAGTACCGCTCGGACCAGGCCTACGGCGACGGCTGGCAGTACCCCGGCCCCGAGTCCGAGGACCCGGCGCGCACGCTCACCGGCGCCACGCAGGAGCGGTGGCTGATCGACGGCTGGCGCGCCTCGCGGGCGCTGTGGAACGTCGTACCGCAGCAGGTCACCTTCTCCCAGCGGTACAACACCACCGCCACGCCGTCCAAGGTCTCCATGGACTCCTGGGACGGCTATCCGGCCTCCCGCGAGCGGATCCTGGCGGGGGCCGAGGCCGCCGGCGTGGAGAACCTCATGGTCCTCACCGGCGACGTGCACGTGCACTACGCGTTCGACATCAAGCGCGACTTCGACGACCCCGGTTCCCGGACCGTGGGCACGGAAATCGTCACCACGTCGATCACCAGCGGGCGCGACGGGGCGGACCGGCCCAGCAACTGGGCCACCTACCTCGCGGCCAACCCGCACATGAAGTTCTACAACGGACGGCGCGGCTACGTGACCGTCACCCTCGGACAGGAGGCGGCCCGCGCCGACTTCAAGACCGTCCCCTACGTCACCCGGCCAGGCGCACCCGTCACGACCGCGGCGTCCTTCGTCACGGAAGCCGGCGCGCCAGGACTCAAGCCGGCCTGACCCCCCGTGCGGCGGACCCCGACGCGCTCACCAAGAGGCTCGCTCGCGCGGTGCGTCGGGGCGTGCACGTCACGTCGGCTCACGGTGCCGCCCCGGCTGAGCAACGGTCGCGGGTGAACTTGCGCCCGCACTCCGGACACACCCAGTGGCCACGCCTCGCGCTGTGCGGCTTCCCGGCGGAGGGGGCGTACTCGGACGGTCTCCGAGGCCGAGCGGGGCGCGATGATCGGGTCGCGGCTGCCGTCCCACGCGTGCCGGAACGGGCCCCCGGACCAGGTGCGGGCCGGGCTTCGCGCGGATCAGCGTGATGACCGGTCCGAGATCGCAGTCGCGACACGGAACGATTGCGCTCATCCTGGCAGGGAGGCGTGGCCGGCTTCGCGCGTCCGTCGTGCGTCGCCGACCACGTCAGGGAGGTGATGTGCATGACAGCGATACGCGACAAGACACAGCGAGGCCAGAGCAGCACGCCGCTCAGTGGCGCCTCGTTGGCCGCCGGGGGCACGATGCTGCTCAGCGGGGCGTTCAGCATCATCATGGGCGTATCCGGCGTCGCACGGGACCGCCTGTTCGCCACCTCGTCCCCCTACACCTACTGGTTCGACCTGACCGCGTGGGGCGTGATCCATCTCGTCGTGGGTGTGGTGCTCCTCATCGCAGGTCTTGGGGTCCTCGCGGAGAAGAGCTGGGGACGCGGGGCCGGCGCGGCCGTGACAGCGATCAGCCTGATCACTCAGTTCATGTTCGTGCCGCACTATCCCGCATGGGCCATTCCCATGATGACACTCGACCTCCTGATCCTGTTCGCGCTCACGAGGTTCCATATCGAAACCAGCGGCGGCCGGTAAGCCTGCGACACTCTCCGCTCTGGAACGAGACCGCGCTTGTTTCGCGTCGCGGCCTGCCGAGGCCGGGCGTGCCGACGGTTGCCGGCCGTGCCTTGGGCGAAGCCGCCCTGCGCCGATCACCCGGCCGGAAGGCGGAGTCCACTCACTGAGTGACGAGGCGGAATGGGTGATGCGGTTCGCGGGGGCAGACGGCGATGGTCAGTCGGCCACGGCCCGGTGAGACGCCTGTCGGCACGTTGGCGCCCATGATCCCGATGTTCCGCCGGTCCTCGTAGGGGACCCAGCTGATGGTGGCGGGGTCCCCTTCACGCGGGGTGAGCTCTGCGTCGCAGAGCGGGCAGGGCAGGCGGCCGGGTCCGTCGTGCGCGCCCCGGCGGCACGTCGTCGAGCCAGCCAGTCAGTAGGCTCCACGGTTGCCGTACACGGCCTACTCGGGACGTCGGCGAGCATCACTCCGCCCCTGTCTTCCGGCACGCCACCGTCATCGGCGCGAATGGTACGGCCGACTCGCCGCCCGCGATCGGCATCCCGTGCGGCGACGCCCGCCGCTGCGGACGGCGACCTCCGCCTGCGTGAGTGGCCGGTGCCAGGGTCGTAGACGGTGCCGGGCTGCGGCGTCCAGAGCAAGATTCCCTATTTGCCCCTGTCTGGCGTACAACCTTCCGGTACGGCGGACGGTCTCACCCGGCATCAGAGTGCGCGACCAGTTCGACCAAGGGGGACAGGATGCGACGTATCAAAGCGGCAGTGGCAGTGCTCGTGCTCGCGGGGGCCACGCTGACAACGGCGGCGAGCACCGCGGGCGCGGCCCCGGCGGAGGGACCGCGCGCCGCGGCGGCCTGCCCGACAGGCTGGGGCAGCGGCGCCAAGGGTGGTACCGCCAAGGGCGCCGATCACCTGGAGGACGTCAGGACCGGACGGCACGAGTGCTACGACCGCATCGTGTTCGACGTGCCCGGCGGCGGTGACCGGATCGGCTACCACGTCCAGTACGTGGATCGGTTCTACGCGGACCCCTCGGGCGAGTACATACCGGTTGCCGGCGGGGCGATCCTCGACATCCGCGTCGGCGCGTGGAGCTACGACCTGGAGGCCGGCATGCCGACCTACCCGGGGAAGGTGGGCGAGCCCCTGCCCGGCGTGAACATCACCGGGTACCGCACCTTCCGGGACACCCGGTTCGGCGGCACCTTCGAGGGGCAGACGCAGGTCGGTCTCGGCGTACGCGCCCGACTGCCCTTCCGTGTGACCCAGTTGGACGACCGGGTCGTGGTCGACGTGGCCCACAGCTGGACGAGTTAGCCGACGCCTGGCCCGGCATGGACGCGCAGTCCGTGTCCCTCGGCGGCCGCCGTCCTGGCGCCGCCGGTGGCCGCCGCTTCTGCCGGCCGGGCCTTGGCTCGAATCGGGGATCCGCTCCTTCCCGGGCAGTCTTCCGTGCCGGCCGCACTCGCCCGACGAGGTGTCGAGCACGGCCGCGGCCAGTGGTGCAGGCTCTTGGACCGCTCTGGGCCGCTGACACAGGGGCACCATGCCGCGGACGCCGTTTCATGTCCGCGTCCTGTACAACTCGCTGACGTTCGGGCGGGCTGCCGGGCGGTGACGGGCGGCGGGGCCCTGCGCGAAGGCTCGCAGGACGTTCTCCGTCGTCCGGGTCACGAAGGTGCGGGTACGGGCGTCCATTCCGTGGTCACGGCCGCCGTCGGGAGTGCCGGCCATGAGGGCCTCCACCCAGCGCATGGTGCCCGTGGCGAACACACCGGCGCCGTTGGCGGCCGTGTAGTAGGCCGAGTCGCTGTGGCTGCGGCGGCCCCCGCACACCAGGGGCGAATGGGCCGTGATCTCCAGCGGCTCGGGGACGGGAGCTGCGGGTGTGACCCGGTCGTATTCGACGCCGACCAGGTGGTCGAAGCCGTCGCCGGGGCGTACGCCCGTCCCTTCGTAGAGCCAGTGGTCCGCCGCGTGGACGACGTACGGCGCGTCCGTCGGGTAGCCCTCGTAGAGCACCCCGGTGAGCGAGGACTCGGGGTCCGGTGCCGGGGCCTGGCGGAAGTCGGTGGTCACCAGGGAGGGCTGGGTGGTGTAGAGGGGGTCGGACCGGGCGGAGGTCTTGTAGCAGACCACCGTGCGGTCCGGCTGCGTCTGCCCCGGTTCGAGGCGGACCCGGCGGAAACAGGTGTTGGCGCCCAGGAACAGCACGTTGGTGCCGGCGTCTCGGGCCTTGGTGACGTTACGGCGCTGCTCCTGGGTCCAGTACTCGTCGTGCCCCAGACAGACAACCGCGGCCGCGCCGTGCAGGACCTGCGGGTCGCGGGCCACATCGATGCCGGTGGTGTAGGCGAGGGATATCCCCAGCCGCTCCGCCAGCACCACCGCCGCCCGCTCGTACACCATGAACTTCTCCGCGCCGTCGGCGTCATAAGGCCGGTCGAAGCTGACGGCCAGGGAGCGGGTGGCGTACGCGCCGGAGGCACCGGCGTAGAGGCTGTGGCCGCCCCACCGGTTGTAGGCCTGCCAGGTGGCCGGGGCGTGGATCAGGACCGTACGGTGGGTGCCCTGCGTGGAGCGCACGATCAGCGGGATGTAGCGCTGGTGGCCGCTGTCCGCGTCCAGCCGCAGCAGATACGCGCCCTCCGGCCAGCCGGCCGTGCTGAAGGTGAGCGTGCGCGGCCAGTCCGCGCGCACGGTACGGGTGTCGGGCAGGAAGCGCGGTTCGGGCTGGACGCGGCCGCGTATGCTCCCGGAGGACCACACCTGCCGGGCCTGGGTGCCGCCGTACCAGCCGACCCGGAACGCCGAGACCCGGAAGGACGAGGCGGTCGTCGAGACGTACAGGCCGCATTCCTCGCCCGGTGTCACGCTCACCCGGTCGGCGTAGCCGGCGACGGCCGGGGCAGGGCCCCGGGAGGTGATACGCCATTCGGGTGTTCCGGGCCGGTCCCGTTCCCCTTCGGGCCGGTGAGAGAGGGTGGACCGGTTGCTCCCGCGCGCGGGACCGGTCGCGTCACAGGCCACGGCAGCCACCGACGCGAACCCCAGCCCCGTACACCCGCTGAGGAAACGCCTACGCCCCACCCCCCGCGTACGAGCCGTCCCCTCACCACCGAGACCCCCTTGCCCGGCATCGCCAACGCTCACCACGCCTCCCGCAGTCCCGGCTCCCCCCTCACCCCTCCCTCCCAGCCAAGATGACACAGCCACACGGAGCGCGCGCCCTGCCCCCGACCGTGGCCGCCGTGCTGGGGGCGCGGGCTGCCGTGCCCGTGAGACCACAATTCAGCGCCGCCGTCGTCGGGGGCGGCGACACCTGTGTACGACACCCCTCACCTGCGGAGCTGGTGCCAGTGGCGAGGACGACGGAGCGGCCCTCCGGGACGATGGCACGCCTCGACGGGCGGCGCCTCGCCACCCCACCGGGAGAGAGCCCACCAGTCGGTCGCCGGGCGGCAAGCCGGATGGCTCACTGGCGCAGGTGGCCCCGGCCAGGGTTCTCGGAGGTCGGCACCGGCGCCACGAAAGCAAGGCGAGCCACTGCATGGGGTTAGAGCAGCGCTCGATGGTACTGCCTCGCGGCATCCTGCCCCTTCGGCTGCTTTCCCTGGGCACGACATAGAACGGTTCACGCCGGGCACACGGGGGGTCAAGAGACAACCAAAGAGGGCTAAAGGTCGTTGAGCCCCGACTGTCATCAACGCGGGAGCAATTATGACAAGTTACGGCGGGTCTTCCACTGCACCCACTCGTTCTCGTACCAACGGCCTGGCGATCGCTGGTCTGTGCTGCGGCATCGTCGGACTGTTCGTACTGAACATCATTCTGGGCCCGCTGGCCGTCGTGTTCGGCGCCGTCGGACTGCGGCAGTCGGCCGCCAAGGGTGGGGCAGGCATGGCGAAGGCCGGCATCGTTCTCGGCATAGTCGACGTCGTCCTGTGGCTCGTGCTTCTCGCCGTCGCCGCCAACAACGGCGGCTTCAGTTGGCACGTGGGTGGCTGACCGGCCTGAGACGCCCTGCGTGTGCGGCCCGCTGCACCGGCGGGCCGCACACGTGTGCGCACAACGATGTCTGAGAACAGCGAGTTCGCCGAACATGGGAGTGCGGGCACGGTGCGCCCGGCAGTCCACCTCGGCCTCGGCACCACCGGCTCGGCCGTCCGAGCCTGACTGATCGTTTCAGAATGAAGCGCTTGGCCAGAAGCGTCGGATCGTGCGGCTCACATAGGCTGTCCGGTCTCATCCGATGCATCGCCATGAGGATCAGCCCATGCACAACAGCACCAGGATCCGCCTGATAGAGCCCAGCGACGCCGCCCCGATCGCCGCGCACAGGGTGCGAGACTTCGAGGCCTTCCGGCCATGGGAACCTGCCCAGCCAACCGACTTCTTCACCCCGGAGGGCCAGGCGGAGCGGATCGACAGGCTGCTGGCCGGATACCGGGCCGGCACGGTCTGGCCGGGCGTGGTGCTCGCCGACGACCAGGTGATCGGGCAGGTCACCGTCGGAGGCATCCTGCCGCAGCCGCACCTTCGCCGCGGTTCCGTCGGTTACTGGATCGCCAGCGTCGCCCAGAATCAAGGGCACGCCGGACGCGCCGTCGGGCTTGTACTCCAGGTGATGACGGACGAACTCGGGTTGCACCGCGCTGAGGCGTCCACCCGTCCGGAGAATCTGCCGTCGCAACGGGTACTGCGCCGCAACGGGTTCAGCCCGTACGGCGTCGCGCACTCCTCGATCTTTCTCGACGGGAGCTGGCGGGACGGGCTGCTGTGGGAGCGGGTCCTGGGCGACTGACTGATCATGCTTGGAGCCGGGACGGGCTCGGTCGACCGGTCCCGCAGCCGGCGCCAGGCCGTCGCACCGGAGCAGCCCACACTCTCTGCGGGAACGTCACGCCAGGCGACACCGGTCCGCAGCACATACATGACGCCGGCAAGCGCCGTTCGGTCGGGAACACGCGACCGCCCCGGATGGCGACGGCGCCGGCTCAGGAGCAGGCGGCAACAGTCGAGCCACCCGCTCCCCCAGGTCGTCAGGAACAAGATCAACACGCACCCGAACACGCGGCGCGGGGACCACTGGACCGGACTCGCCCTTCGGGGCAGTCCCTCGTGTATTGCAGGGCCGGTGGGGCGCCGAGGCTGTGCGGGCGCTTGGCGTCAGGCGGCCAGGGTCTGCGTCGCCTTGGCGGACGAGGTGCGGTCCGCTCGAAGCCGTTCCAGCATGGCGTCGGCGGCGACGAGGGCCTCCTCCACCGAGTGGGTGCCGGTCATGACGCACAGCGTGTAGGAAGTGTCCTCCAGCTCTCGGCTGGAATGACCGGTGGGGTGCAGGTCATGGCGGAAGCGGGCGTCGGCGAATCGGGCCAGTACCGCGCGTAGTTCCTTCTCGGCAGGCAGCAACACAGCGACAACTTTCTCGAAGGGCGGGCCGTTCCGCAGGGCCCGCGACGTCCGTGAGCGCGCACCCGCCGGTGGCCGGACGCCTGGGAGCGGTGGATGCGTACTCCAGGGAGTCGTTTGCCCCGCTCTGATCACCGTATGCACCTGTCCTGCCGCACTCTGCTGAGGACAGCCCCGTCACGGCGAAGGCTTGGATCCCGGTTCCGTCTGTGCCGCGATGGGTCACTCGTCCGGGTTGAGCTCGTCGTACACCAGCTCTACGAGCCTGTCGGCCTCGGGCGTACGGGGGTCGGGGGAGACCTCGTAGTACCCGCCCAGAGTCATGATCACATCCTTGTGCGAGCCGTCGTACTCGTGCCGGCCGTCTTCCCGTTCCCCGGAACTCCTGGGGTCGGCGACCTGCCACCACCAGATCCTGCTCCGGATCTCGTCCTTCGTCAGGGGGCCGTCCAACGTGATGTCCCTGCCCTGTACCTTCGCCGTGATCCTCGCCGAGTCCGCGCCGGTGGCCATGCGCCCTCTCTCCTTCCCTCGCAGCGGACGCCGTCAGCGCCTTGCACCTCGCGCCTCGCGTCTTGTGTCGATCACAGCAGCGGCTACCCCGTCCAAGGCCATGTGCCACGCTGTGAACCGAACAACCGCCGAAAGGGGCGGAGGAGCCAGCAGGGTCTGCGCACCCCGTCCTGGGAGCGGCAGTGCCGGAGCCCCCAGCCGGCGGGGAGGCCAGTGCGGGGCGGGCCCGCGGCCGAGCAGAGCGGCGGATGTGATCGCGGTCCGCGCCGTCGTCTTCCTGGGCAGCCAAGATCAGCCTGCGACGGCGCGGGGCTCGCACCCGAGCGGCGGCTCGCTGCCCGGCAGGCTGACCAGCCCGTCGCTGCCGGGGCGGGTGTGCCACGTACTCCCCGATCGTGTGCGCACCGGCCCAGACACGCGACCGGCTCGGCGTGCTCCCGCCGGGCGGCCACACCCACTGCCGGCTCGGCACTGATCTCCCGCCGCTTGCCGCAGGTCGAGGCGCTGCTCGCGGTCGCCTCGCTTCGGAGCCACCAGAGCCGTGCACGCGGCGCGGCTGCCTCCTTTCAGACCTTTGTCTGTTCCAGCCTGCCGCGTCCTTCAGTCGCTCGGGGTCGGGCCAATCCAAAAAGGCGCCGCTGACGTATGCAAAGTAGGGGCGGAGCCCGGGGCACGCCCCTGGTCGACTGGTCGGCTGGTTCCGGTGCAACTGAGTCCTGGATGCGTCAGGTGCTTGCACGGGCGACGCCTATAGACGTGTCTCCGTCCGCGAGGCGGTAGCCATCCATCTCGCGCCCCTGGAAGTCGCGCGAGGCGATGAGGGAAAGGACGTATCCATCATGCGAGCACCATCCGTGAGGCGTCTCGCCGCGGCGTCCGCCGCCGGCGTTCTGATGGCAGGCGGCGCCGCAATCGGTGCAGCAGGCACGGCCGCAGCAGCGGTCCCCACCGCGCACAACGATGTGATCACCAACCGGTGCTTCGGTCACGACGACTGGCGCTGTTTCGACCACGGCGGATTCCGCTTCGACCATCGCGGGTTCTGTTTCAACCACCCACGAGCCTGCTTCGACCACCGCTTCGACCACCGCTTCGACAACCGCGTTGTGGTGATCGTCGTGCTGCGGTAGCGGTGCGGCATCGGGTGCCTGGCCGTGGGCCTGTCCTGCATGAGCGACGGGTCTGCACGAGCGACGGGCGGGGGGCGCGGGCGAGGAGGCCCTGTGCGCTCCCGCCCACGCCCCCACGTCCCTGTGTCCGGGCCTCCAGGACGTCACCGACGTACCGCGGTAACCGCGGTACGCATCGGCTGGTGATCACCCACAGCTTCACGGTTCGCAAGGACCAGGAGGCCGGCGGTCGACGGCTCCCATGCCCGTCGCGCCACACCCCGGCTAGGATGCCGTACGCGGTCGCCCGGCGCGGAGAGGGCCCGAGGTTCGCGACCGTGGTCCGGCGCGCGCGGATTCTGGGTGCCCATCGCCGCGCCCAGCAGTCAGGGAGCACGGCCGCGCCGTCGATGACCAGGGGGAGATACGTGTCCAGCCGTGTTCAGCCGGTGCAGCAGGCCGACCCGCGCCGCGTAGGTCCGTACCGCATCGTAGGGCGGCTTGGATCCGGCGGTATGGGCACGGTGTACGCCGCGCTCGATGTCGCGGGAGAGCGGATGGCTGTCAAGGTCGTCCATCCGGCACAGGCCGCGGACGATGAGTTCCGTGCCCGCTTCCGGCGGGAAGTGCAGCTCTCCCAGCGGGTCACGGGGCCGTGTCTGGTGCCGATCCGCGACGCCGACACCGAAGCTGAGGTTCCCTGGCTCGCCACCCCCTACGTTCCCGGCCCCACCCTCGACCGGCATGTGACGGCCAACGGTTGTCTGACCGGAGCACACCTGTACGCGCTGGCGGCCGGTACCGCTGCCGCACTCGCCACCGTGCACGCCGCCGGCGTCGTCCATCGGGACGTGAAACCGCAGAACGTGATCCTCGCCCCGTCGGGGCCGCAGGTGCTGGACTTCGGCATCGCGCACGCGCTGGACGGCACTTCCGTCACGCGCACCGGCGTGCTGACCGGCACGCCGGGCTGGATCAGCCCCGAGCACTACCGCACCGGCGCCGTCGGCCCGGAAGGGGACGTGTTCGCTTGGGGAGCTCTCGTCGCCTACGCCGCGACCGGCCGTCTCCCCTTCGGCGGTGGTGCCGCGGAAGCGGTGGCCTTCCGCGTCATGTCGGCTGAGCCGGACCTGGACGGTGTGCCGTCCGACCTGCGGCGCCGGGTCGAGCAGGCTCTCGCCAAGGAGCCGTCCGAGCGGCCGGCCGCTGCCGAACTCGCACGTGAGTGCACCGAGTTGCTCGCTGCCCAGGCAACTGCCGTCGTCTCCCCCGGCGGCCGGCAGCCCACGCTGATATCCGACCTGGTCAGCCTGCACTGGGACCTGGCGGTCGAAGACGAGCCCGTCTGGTCCGTCCCGTCCCATCGCGACAGCCGCGCCCGGCTGTTTCTGGCGGTTGCCGCCGCAGCTGCCGTCCTCGGCAGCGTCGGCGGCGCCCTGGCCGCCTCCCAGTCGTCCGACGCGGCCCAAGGCAAGGGCCCTGCCCCGAGGAACCAGGGGCGCGCCACTACCACCGCTACTGCCGCTGCCGCTGCCGCTGCCGCGCAGGAGACCGCCGCGCGACCGAGCGGCTCTGCTCCGTCTCGGTCCGAAGCGCCGACCGCGTCGCAAACCCCGCAACGCACAGCCGCCCCCTCCCCCGCGTACACCCGCCGCGACGACGCGCAGCCCACCATCGACGAATGGGCGGACGCCCGGGTGCCGGCCACGCCGTCCGAGAAGACCGCCGCCCAGCGCCTGGTCAGCGATGCTGCCCCCGTACTCCAGGGGCAGCCGTACACGGGGGACAGCGTGACGGTGACCTTCAACCCCGAGGCGCAGACCATGTTCGTCACCTTCGGCCCCGGGACGTACCCCGAGGGACAGGACTACCACGACGACACCAACTGGACGGACGTCGTCCGCGGCCTCATGTTCGACAGCTGCTCCGAAGCGCAGCAGGACTTCCACGACGACACCGCCTGGCCGTACGGCCGCGCCGTCGTCGTCTACCGCGAATCGATGGCCAGCCCCGTCATCGCCGACTTCCGCGACGTCACCCACATCGACAGCTGTCGCGTATGACCCCTCTGACCACGGTGGTCACCTCAAGGACTGCGCTGACACCTAAGGGACTGCACCGACGGCTTCGACCGCTTCTGTCAAGCGTTGCCCTCGGCCGACGTCCATGCCAAGCTGCGCTGTTTCGAGCCGTGGCCGGAGCGGGGGCCACCGGTCCCGCTCGCCCGCTCGTGATGTGAACTGCCGCTCCGCGTGCAGAGATGCCACCCATCGAGAAGCGCTCCGACCCCGGCGCATCCCCCGGACTGCGAGCCTCTCATGCCGACCGGGACCGGGTGGTGGACGTGCTGCGCGTCGCGGCGGGAGACGGCCTGCTGACCGCGGACGAGCTCGACGAGCGCCTCGAAGCTACCCTGTCGGCGCGGACACTCAGCGAATTGGCCGTGCTCACCACCGACCTTCCCGCTGTGTCGATCGCTCCGGACGGTACCGCGGCGGAGATCGCCGAGGTGAAGGACGTCGTCCGGATCGAGCAGGTCTTCAGCGGCGCGGTCGAACGGACGGGCCGCTGGGTGCTGCCGCGGCGGCTGGAACTCGCGGTGACCTGGTGCGACGTGACGCTTGACTTCACCGAGGCCGTGATCACGCAGGACACCCTGCGGAACGACGTGGCCATTGGCAACGTGGTGGTGCGGCCCCCGCGCCGAACCCTCGGGCAGTGGCTGCTGCGCAGGCCCCTCTTCCCCTCCGCCGGTCCCCTGTTCCCTTCCGCCGGCGCTTGATTCCATCGCCCAGGAACGCCAGTGGCCCGGTAACCGGCGCCCCTGTCGTCGTGGCCGACATCAGCGAAGAGGCGGCGTCCCTAGAACTCCTAGCGGAAAGAGACTTCGTTCGATCCGGGTGCGATGAGGTCAGGCGAGCACGAAGGAAGATCACTACTCTGCATGAGTGCTTTCCTATGACGAGTTGACTTCACCGGAGCGTGAGCTGTGGGACGCGTTCCCCGAGGGCCGGCGAGTGGACCTGCGTACCGGGACTCCGGAGGAGGACAGGGTCGCCGACGGCGGACAGTGGGGGCCCGAGCGGACGGTGCGGGCAGCGGTGGTCGCCGCGCTGTTGCTGGGCGCGAACACCGGGCAATCGGGTGCGGTAGCGCGTCTGCGCCTCACCGGAGCACGGATCTCCGGACGCCTGGACCTGGCCGGCGCGCAGATCGCCCATGCCCTCTGGCTGGAGGCGTGCTGGTTCGAGGAGGCGGTGAATCTCCTCGGCGCTTCGACGCAGACCCTTGTGTTCACGGGCAGCCGGATACCCGGCATCGAGGCCGATTCGGCCCGCATCGAGGGCAACTTCTCCCTGCGGCGCTGCGTGGTGGAGGGCGGAGCCCCCACACCCTTCAACCGCGTGAGCACCGCCCTGTCGCTCACCGACGCCCGGGTGAACGGCGGACTGCTCCTCAACGAGGCCGAGTTGGTCGCACCGGACGGGTGGGCCCTGTCGGCCGGTGGCTTGGCCATGGAAGGCGGCATCTTCTGCAAGAACGGGTTCGTCGCATACGGGGAGGTCCGGCTGATGGGGGCGCGGTTGCCGGGCACTCTGGTCATGCAGGGTGCCCGCCTGGAAGGACCCGGCCCACGTGGCGTGGCCCTCACCCTCGACAACGCCACGGCCTCGTCGCTCAAGTTCTCCGAGGGATTCACCGCGAACGGCACGGTACGGCTGCGCGGCACCCAGGTCAGGGACAGCGTGACCTTCGACGGAGCCGTCCTGAACGGCCCGCCCACCGACGACGGAAACGCCCCGGCGCTGATCGCCGTGCACCTGCAAGCCGTCGACCTCGATCTCACCCTCGCCCGACCCCCGTCCGGCACCCTCGACCTGCGGGGCGCCCAGGTGTCGTACCTCCACGAGAACGAGCACAGCTGGCCGGACAGGGTGGAGCTGGACGGCTTCGTCTACGGCTCCATCAAGACGGCGGACGCGAACGACGAGCGCCGCGAGGCCGTGGGCGACCGGGAGTCGGTGGCCCGACGCGTGGCATGGATACGCAGCAGCCCGGGCTACAACCCACAACCGTATGAGCAGTTGGCGGCCTGGTACCGCAAGGCGGGGCACGACGACGACGCCCGCCGCGTCCTCCTCGCCAAGCAACGCCACCGGCGCCGCACACTGTCCCCTGCGTCCCGCGCATGGGGCCATCTCCTTGACATGACCGTCGGCTACGGCTACCGGCCCTGGCTGGCCGGCGTCTGGCTCCTCGCCCTGATCCTGCTGGGAACACTGTCCTTCTCCACGGACTCACCCCAGCCGGTCAAACAAGGCGAAGGTGTCCCGTTCCAGCCCCTCGTCTACACACTCGACCTCTTGATCCCCATCGGGGCCCTGGGACAGCGCACGGCCTGGTATTGGTCGAACGACAGCCTCCAGTGGCTGGCCTACCTGCTCATCGCCCTCGGCTGGGTGCTGACAACCGCCGTCATCGCGGGTGTCACCCGCATCCTGCAGAAGAACTAGCGGGCAAGAGCTGAGCGTAGGCGTCGCCAGCATAGGAGTGCGCATCCAAGGATGAGGAAGGCTTCGTGGACATCGTCGCGTATATCCGAGCCCAACTGGGGCCGGAGTTACTCAGCCGGCGGCCATTAACGGGTGCCCCCCTACTCAGCGTTCCTGGCATGATGGCGTCCATGACCGCATACCGAAAGGCCGATGCCGCGTAGACGGCCCGGCAGGCTCCGCGCCGACCAAAGACATCGCCCGCGTACCTGGAGCGATCCGCCGCCAAGCCGGATCCACTGGCTTTCGGCCCGCGCCAGCGTAGCGATACATCGAGTTGAGAGGCTCTCGACCGACTACTACCTGTACCCGGGCGCCACAGACCGAGCGTTGAGACGGTACCGAGCCTTTGCGCTGTCGCCAGGACGCCGCTCCCTGTACCCGCAGGACGCGGAGTGCTCGTGTCGCGGGTGTTCCTTCGACGATGTGCGGCACGCGCGGGACGTCCTTGATGAGGTCCTGCAGCAACTGCCGGCCTGTGCTCGCGAGGAACTCAGGCGTCGGGTGGCTTCCCTGGACGTCGCATACCTCCAGCGCACTCTGCCGGATCCGTTCGCTGATCAACGTCAGCGGCGCTCCGACCCCTGGTGGCGTCGCCGTCTCGCCGGCGGCAGGGAGGGCCCGTGGACCTGACCACCTTCCGCAGCCAGGGTGGAATGGTCATGGCTGCTGTGATCACGGCATCAGGACCTTGCTCACCCAGCTTCGCCGCGAGGGCGCGGCGCGCCACCTGGGCCACTCCCCTGCCCGCGCGGCAGCAATCGGGGTCGCCACCCCGCATACGCAGGCAACTCCACCGTCACCCTCCCACGGCCGACCTATGCTGCAACCCTGGGCTCCGAAATCCGTGGAGAAGACGCATGAGCGATGTGGGCACCGGCGCCGGCAAAGTGGTCGTGAACAGGGCGATGTCTCTGGACGGGTTCATCGCCGGGCCTGGCCACGCCATGGACTGGATCTTCGAGTACCTGACTGCGGACACGTTCCCGGAGGTCATGGCGGCCACGGGCGCCATGCTCGTCGGCCGGGGCACGTACGAGGTCGCGCAACGTATGGCCGGCCAGGGCTCCGCCTACGACGGGGGAGCACAGTTCGTGCTCACCCACCGGCCTCCCGACGAGCCGGACCCCACGGTCACGTTCCTCACATGTGACATCGAGGAAGCCGTTGCCACGGCACGCAGCGCCGCGGGCGGCAAGAACCTGGAGATCCTCGGTACGGATGTGGCCGCTCAGTGCCTGCAGCGCGGGCTCGTCGACGAGATCCTGGTGTACGTCCTACCGCTGCTGCTCGGCGACGGCGTCCGCTTCTCGCCCTCAAGCCTGGGCAGGATCGACCTGGAACCTTTCGGCAACACCCAGTCGGGCGCCGTCACGATGCTCCGCTTCCGCGTACGGAAATAGGCGATCCCGCATGGCCCAGTGGACGCGGGAGGCGGACGAGGCCGGGTGGTACTCGTGGGCGCAGACCAGACGCCGGTGCAGTACCAGGATCCCGTAGGTCTGCTCGACCCTCCACCGCTTCGCCTGCGGAACGAACCCCCCTTTCCCGCGGGCTACGCGCGACGGTCTCGGCGCCGATGCCCAGTCCGACTCCATGCGCTACGACCTGGTTCTTGAATCATCGCCGCAGCCCTCATCTGCTACCGCCGGAGTGAGTGACAGAGCCGGCCCGAAAGCGAGATCAGCGCCACCCCGACGGAATGGTGGACAGCTGCTCCGCCAGCTCCCAGTGCACTGGCCTGGCCCCGGGCTCGAACCAAGGGGCTCCGGCACCAGTCCAGGCTCCGCGATGTCGGCGGCGGACCGCAGCCGAGGTGCCGTCCTCGTTCCCGGCCTGCCCCTCATGGCAACACTCATAAAGACTCACTGAATGCGGTCAGTCCAGTACAAAGAGACACTGCGCCGCCGCCCCGTAGCCAGCGGAATACGAGTGATCAGCAGAGAAAGAGAATGAACGGCCCCTTCCATAGCCAGTTCCCGCGTCATCACAGAATCGCGGCTCCATCGCCGGACGAACTACCATCAAACCGAGAGTGCGTACATCACAGCGCCATGACGGGCTGCCCCGGCCGACCACCCCACAGGAGGTCCGCGATGGCGACGCTGTTGTCCGTCAATGTTGGAATGCCCGAAGACGTCTCCTGGCAGGGAAGGACCGTTCACACCGGCGCCTGGAAGTCCCCCGTTCGCGGTCCCCGCATGGCGCGGCGGCTGAACATCGACGGAGACGGCCAAGGGGACCTGGCCGGGCACGGCGGCGAGATGCGGGCCGTCCTCGTCTACCAGCTGCAGTCCTACCAGTACTGGCGGCAGCAGCTCGGCCGCGACGACCTGGCCTTCGGGATGTTCGGGGAGAACCTCACCGTCGACGGCCTGCCCGATGACGAAGTGTGCATCGGCGACCGGTACCGCATCGGCGAAGCGGAGTTCGAAGTCAGCCAACCGCGCGTCACCTGCTACCGCGTCGGCATGCGCCTGGGCGAACCCGCCATGGCCTCCCTGCTGGTGGCTCACCACCGGCCGGGCTTCTATCTACGCGTGATCACCGAAGGGCGGGTCCAGGCCGGCGACGAGATCGTCCTCACCCGCAAGGGCCCGGAAGCACTCAGCGTCGCCGACACCGACGCACTGCTCTACCTCCCTCATCGGGACCCCGCGACGCTGCGCAAAGCACTGAACATCCCTGCTCTCAGCCCCGGATGGCAGCAGTCCTTCCGTGAGCTCGCCGCCGCCCAGCCACCCACACAGGAACGCGGAGGGCCGAGTGAACGCGCCGACACCCCGACGCCCGGAGCAGAACCGGCGTGGCCGGGCTTCAAGAGCATGCGCGTCGCCCGCATCGTTCCCGAGACCCCCGCCGTCTCCTCGATCTACCTCGCCACCACCGACGGCACTCCCCTCCCAGCGGCCCGACCAGGCCAGTACCTCTCGCTCCGCCTCCCCGTCGGCGACGCGGCACCCGCGGTACGCAGCTACTCCCTGTCGTCCACGCCCACAGCCGACACGTACCGCATCAGCGTGAAGCACGAGCCCCGCGGGAAAGTCAGCAGCTACATCCATGCCACGCTCCACCCAGGGGATCTCGTGGACGTCGCCAGCCCCCGCGGAACGTTCGTGCTCCGGTCGGGTACCCGCCCGGTCCTCCTCATCTCCGCGGGGATCGGTGCCACTCCCGTACTGGCCATGCTCCACCAACTCGCCGCCGCACAGGACCCACGTCCCCTCTGGTGGATCCACACCGCCCACGACCGTGCCCACCACGCCTTCGCGGACGAGGCCCACGCCCTGCTGGCACGACTCCCCCACTCCCACGAGCACATCTACTACACCCACGACACCGCCCCGCACCTCGACGAGCCCCGCTTCACCCGGGGGCGCCCGACGGCCCCGTCGCTCGCGGCCATGGGCATTCCCACCGAGGCCGACGCCTACCTGTGCGGACCGCCCGCCTTCATGGACGACATCGCCGGCCACCTGCGCGAGCACGGTCTGCGTCCCGAGCGGATCCACACGGAACAGTTCAGTGCCCTGCCCGCCATCAACCCAGGCGTCACCCCTGGTGCCGCGGTGCGTCCCCACCAGCCCCCCGGTCCACCGGGTACCGGCCCCCTCATCACCTTCGCGCGCAGTGGCATCGCCACCCCATGGTCGCCCACCCGCGCTTCGCTCCTGGATCTCGCCGAGGCCTGCGACATCCCCACCCGCTGGTCGTGTCGTACCGGCGTCTGCCACACCTGCGTCACCCACCTCGTGGCAGGCGACACCGCCTATACCACCCCACCCCTCGAACTCCCCGAGCCCGGGACCATCCTGGTCTGCTGCAGCCGGCCCACCAGCGAAGTCGTTCTCGACCTGTAGTCGGGCGAATCGCGGTGACACCAGCCGCCACCAGTTCACCCACGGCTGTCAAGCCGGTACGACGCCGAAGTCCCCAACGCCCCGTAGTCCCCAGCATTTTCACCGTTCGAGGACGTGCGCTCACCGTGTGAGGACGTGCCCTGCGCGTAGATGTCCCGAGACACCGCGTCGACCGCTTCGACAAAACAGCGGCGGAGTTGGCCGAACCGCGCCGGTCAACAGGATCCGGCCCCCGATCGCCCGGTGGAACCCACCGGATGAGATGGCCGTAACGGCTTCTCCCCGCCGCAGAAGACCATCGCGACCTGGAACGGCTCGCCCAGCTGGGACAGCAGCGGCAACGTCATGACCATGCGGCCCAACGGCAACGGCAGCCTCGCCGCGGGCACGTCGACGCGCTTCGGCTTCACGGTGATGAAGAACGGCAACTCTGCCGCCCCCGTGATCGGGGCGTGCACGGCGTCCTGACCCCGACGCGGAACATCGTCCTCTCGGCCGTACGACCCCAGCCGGGTCGTACGGCCGAGTCGTGAGGTCGACCGTCGTGGGCCCGGAGCGCGGACGGGAGACGGGATACCGGATGCCGTCGTGGGGTACGGCTTGAGACCAGGTCGTGTGTGAGGAGACGGCTTGTCAGGCGGCGGCGGACGCCACGAAGAACGGAATGGCGACGAGGAAGCGGCCCGCCTCGGCGCGTCGGCGCTGTTCGGCGAGCCACGCGTCCGCCTGGTCGCGGTCGACGGCGCCGCCGGCGCAGGCCGGCTCGGCCAGCCTCGCGAGCAGCGACAGCATCGCGGGTTCGGTGAACACGCTGGTGTGCGCCTCGACGGTGACCTCGTCGAAGCCGCCGGCCAGGAGCAGGCCGCGGTACTGCCGGCCGGCGCGGGGTGTGGCCAGGAGGTCGGCGCGGGCGTGCACGATCGTGCGGGTGAGCACCGGATCATCCGAGTCGATCATGATGGCGTCCCAGTCCTGACCGACCAGGACGATCCTGCCGCCCGGGCAGAGGACCCGTCGTGCCTCCGCCACCGCGCGCTCCGGCTCCGGAAGCAGGTGGAAGACCTTGTCGGCACGGTAGCCGCGCACGCTGCCGTCGGCGAACGGCAGATTCTCCGCACCGGCTTCATGGAACTCGCCCTCCGGCCACCGCTTGCGGGCCGCAGCCAGCATCGACGGGCTGGTGTCCACGCCCACCGCGTGGACGCCGCGTTCGGCCAACTCGGCGACGGCTCGTCCGGCGCCGCAGCCGACGTCCACGACGGTCGATCCCGGGACGGGGCAAAGCAGTTCGTAGGAGCGCGCCCGCAGCCGCGTGGCGCTCGGCATCCGGTCCGCGGCGTCGAGGACGGCCAGCAGGGCTTCGGTGTCGCGGTGCTCTCGCGCCGCTTCGTGATGCGTGGACATGGACGTCATGCTGCGACTTAATGTCGGCATGAAGTCAAGCGAAGACGGCGGCGCAGACGGGTTCGGCATCGGCGCCCTCGCGGCCCGCTTCGGCCTGGCCACGCACGTGCTGCGGCATTGGGAGGCGATGGGCCTGCTGCACCCCGGACGGGACGCCGGCGGGCGCCGCCGCTACGGTCCGGACGACCTCACCCGCGTGGCGACGATCCTCCTCCTGAAAGAGGCCGGCCTCGCCCTGAACACCATCAGGAGCCTGTCCGCAACCACCGACCGCGCCACCCGGCAGGAGATCCTGCGTCCCGCGGCCGAGGAACTCCGGTCGACGATCGCGGCTGCCCAGGCCTCCCTGGAGCTCATCGAGGGCGGGCTGAGCTGCGAGTACGAGGACGTCACCCAGTGCCCGAACTACCGGCGGCACCTCGCCGAGCGTACCGGCGTACGGAGTTCGGCCGGCGAGCCGGTGACCGACGCCGTGGCACCGCAAGTGACCGACGCCGTGGCACCGCAGTCGTGAGGTGCGTCGGGAGAGCGGAGCGCTGTCCGTAGGGCGGGACCGTCGCTCCTGCCAGGACACAGCCACCCGGCCCCTCGGACGGCTCGGCGCCGTACGGGTGGATCAGGCGCCGTCCGCCGGCGCCCGGAGGCGTCGTATCCGGGCGGGGACCGGGCCGGTCGACTCGCGGGCGATGTACGTCGTGTTCAGAGTGTGCCGGCGGGGGCGGGCAGCGGTTCCGTTGATGCGGCGGATCAGGATGTCCGCGGCCAGGCCGCCCAGTTCCTGCACGGGCTGGCTGACCACGCTCAGCCGCGGCCGGATGAGTGTGGTCCATTCCGCGTCGTCGAAGCCGATGACCGAGACGTCGTCGGGGATGCGGGCGTCGAGGTCGAGGAGGGCGTCGAGGGTGCCGAGCGTCGCCACGTTGTCGGTGGTGAACAGGGCGGTGGGGCGGTCGGGGGAGGTCATCAGCTCCAGTACGGCGGACCGCGCCCAGGCCCGCTCGTACCCGGTGTGCCGGATCAGCTCCGCGGACCGCGGGATGCCGGCCGCGCGCAGGGCCTGGCGGTAGCCGGCGACACGTTCCGTGGTCGTCCAGATGTCCGCGCCCGGCGCCAGACGGACGCCGTCGTCGCCCGGCATGGCGGAGGTGATCACCGCGATACGGGTGTGCCCCGCCCCGGTGAACCGGGTCACCGCCGCCTTCACCGCCCCCCGGTTGTCGACGACCACCGTGTCCAGCGCGGCGCCCGCCAGCACACGGTCGAGCAGCACCACCGGGATGCCGGCGGAGACGGCCCGGGCGAGGTGCTCGTCGTCGGTGGCGGCCGGCGCCACCACGAGCCCGTCCACGCGCCGCTCGATGAACAGCTGGACCGCGGCCTTCTCCTTCTCGCTGTCCTCGTCGCTGTTGGCGAGGATGGCCTGGAGCCCCGCCTTGCCCGCCACGTCGGCGATGCCGCGCACCGCGCGGGCGAAGTAGGCGTTCTCCACGTCGGCGACGACCACGCCGAGGGTGTCGGTCCGGCCGCTGATCATGCTGCGGGCCACGGCGTTGGTGCTGTAGCCCAGCTCGGCGGCGGCGGCCAGCACCCGCTCCCGGGTGGCCGCGCTCGCCGATCCGTACCCGCCGAGGACGCGTGCGGCCGTCGCCTGTCCCACACCGGCGTGCCGGGCGACGTCCGGGATGGTCACGCGACGCCGAGGCTGCGATTCAGGGGGCATGTGCGGATCTCTTCGTGTCGGTCCGGCGAACGCCGGGGAACGGGACGGTGGGATTCAGAGCCATTCAACCATTGACGCCGGGCCGCGGGCCGTGGGTAAGGTACGACCGCATTGGTAACGTTATCAATCCTGTCCGGCCAGAAACGCGTCCGCCTGCCGTCTCCCGCACGGCCGTCCGCGCGTTCCGCCCGGCCGGCGCCGCTCTCGCCCTGTCCGAACACCGGAGGTCTCCGCGATGGCAACCGACACCCTTTCGCCGCCACCGGCCGGCCCAGAACCGGCCATCACCCTCGTCGACGTGGTCAAGGACTTCGGCGGCGTCCGCAGCGGAGCGGCGGTACGAGGGGTGAACCTCACCATCGCCGAGGGGGAGTTCTTCTCCCTGCTGGGGCCGTCCGGCTGCGGCAAGACCACCACCTTGCGGATGATCGCCGGATTCGAGGAGCCGAGCGGCGGCCGGATCCTGCTGCACGGCCGGGACATGGTCGGCGTACCGGCCAACAAGCGGGACATCAACATGGTGTTCCAGTCGTACGCCCTCTTCCCGCACCTGAGCGTCGCGGACAACGTGGCCTTCGGGCTGCGCCGCCGGCGGGTTCCCCAGGGCGAGATCCACGACCGGGTCGACCGCATCCTGCGCACCGTCGAACTCACCGAGAAGGCCGACCACCGCCCCCGGCAGCTGTCCGGTGGCCAGCAGCAGCGCGTCGCCCTGGCGCGGGCCCTGGTCAACCGCCCGCGCGCCCTGCTCCTCGACGAACCGCTGGGCGCCCTCGACCTGAAGCTGCGGCAGTCCATGCAGCTGGAACTCAAGCGCATCCAGCGCGAGGTGGGCATCACCTTCGTCTACGTCACGCACGACCAGGCCGAGGCGCTGACCATGTCGGACCGGATCGCGGTGATGAACGGCGGCCTGATCGAGCAGGTCGCCTGCCCGCGGGAGGTGTACGAGCGCCCCGCCTCCGCGTTCGTCGCCGGTTTCATCGGCACCTCCAACCTGATCAGCGGCCGCCTGACCGCCACCGGACCGGAGGGCGGGGTGATCGACCTCGGCGACGGGCAGCGCATCACCGTCCCGGCGTCCGCCGCGCCCGCCGCCGGATCGGACGTCCAGCTCACCGTGCGGCCCGAGAAGATCACCCTGACCACCGGTCCGGCCGGGGACGCGAGCCGCATCCGCGGCACCGTCGGCGAGGTGGTCTACCTGGGCACCTCCACCAGTTACACGGTGGCCACGAGCACCGGCGCGGAGATGACCGTCTTCCAGCCGAACGACGGCACCGCGTCCGTCGTACCGGCCCGCGGCGACACCGTCTGGCTGTCCTGGGCCACCGCCCACTCCTACCCGCTCGGCACCACGCCCACCGCACCCGCCACCGCCGGGCGGGCGGTCCCCGACTCCGGTTCCCTCACCCCGAGCTGACGACAGGTCGACCACGATGCCCCTGCAGCCCACACCTGACGCGCCCTGGCTGCGCGGACTGACCGAGCGCCGCTGTTCCCGGCGCGGTCTGCTCCGTGCCGCCCTCGGCGCCGCCGCGCTGGCCCCGCTCGCCGCGTGCAGCGTGCCCGGCGCCCGCAAGCCCGTCCCCGGCACGGCCGCCGAGATCGCCGCCGCCGTCAGCGACTTCTGGACCGGCCGGAAGAAGAAGGGCCGGCTCAGCTTCGCCAACTACACCCAGTACATCGACACCGACCCCGGCGACCAGAGCCGGCACCCCACCCTGGAGGCGTTCACCCGCGAGACGGGCATCAAGGTCTCCTACGAGGAGGTGATCGACGACAGCGCCTCCTGGTTCGGCAAGATCCAGCCGGAGTTCGCCTCCGGTCAGGGCATCGGCTACGACCTGATGGTGCTGGGCGGCGACAGCTACCTGCCCAAGTACATCGAACTCGGCTACCTCGCCCCGCTCGACCACGCCCGGCTCCCCCACTTCGCCCGGTACGGCGGCGCCGCGTTCAAGAACTCCTCCTTCGACCGCGGCAACGTCTACACCGTGCCCTGGCAGTCCGGCATGACCGGCATCGGCTACGACCCGGCCAAGGTCGGCCGGAAGATCACCAGTTGGCAGGACCTGCTCGACCCGAAGCTGCGCGGCAAGGTCGGCATGTGGAACGACGCGGTGCAGCTGGGCAACGTCGCGCTGCTCGCCATCGGCGTCGACCCGGAGACCTCCACCCCCGCCGACTGGCGCAGGGCCGCCGCCTGGTTGCGCAGGCAGCGCGACGCCGGCCTGGTCCGCTCCTACAGCACCACGACCTACCAGTCCTCGCTCCAACGCGGCGACCTGTACGCGTCGTTGGTGTACTCCGGCGACGTGTTCCAGGCCAACCGCAACGGCTCACGGCTGGAGTTCGTCATCCCCGAGGAGGGCGGACTGCTGTGGACCGACAACCTGTGCATCCCCTCGACGGCCGCCCACCCCGTCGACGCCCTCGCGTACATGGACTACGCCTACCGGCCCGAGGTCGCCGCGAAGATCAGCGAGACGGTGCAGTTCGTCTGCCCCGTCCCGGACGCCCAGCCGCTGATCGCGCGCGACGCGGCCGCCGCCACCGGCAAGCGCCGGTCCCTGCTGGGCTCCCTGAGCACCAGTCCCCTGGTCTTCCCGACCAAGGCCGACGAAGCCAGGCTGCGCCACCTGCGGGTGCTCGACGAAACGGAGGAGAAGCAGTGGAACGCGCTGTTCGAACCGATCTACCAGTCCTGACGCGCCGCCGACGGCGCCCCGGCGCGGTGCTGGCTCCGTATCTGATGGTGCTGCCGGGCTGGCTGTGGCTGGCCGCCTTCTTCGTGACACCGGTGATCGTCATGGTGTCGCTGTCCCTGCAGACCGGCGACTTCATCGACGGCTTCCGCCAGACGTTCCACTTCGGCACCTACGCCCACGTGGTGGAGACCTACCACGTGCAACTGGTCCGCTCCCTCCTCTACGGCGCCGCGGCCACGGTCGGCTGCGCCCTGGTGGGCTACCCGGTGGCCTACTGGATCGCCTTCCGGGCCGGCCGGCACAAGTCGGTCTTCCTCTTCCTGCTCCTGCTGCCGTTCTTCGTCTCCTTCGTCATCCGCACCCAGTCCTGGAACGTGGTGCTCGCCGACAACGGCGTCCTGCTCGGCCCGCTCAAGCACCTGGGACTGCTGCCCGAAGGCTTCCACGTCCTGGCCACCCCGTACGCGGTGATCGGCGGACTGACCTACAACTTCCTGCCGTTCATGGTGCTGCCCGTGTACGTGGCGCTGGAGCGGGTGGACGCCAAGGTGATCGAGGCCTCCACCGACCTGTACGCCTCCCGGGCGCAGACCTTCTGGCGCGTGGTGCTGCCGCTGTCCCTGCCGGGAGTGTTCGCGGGCGTCCTGCTGACCTTCGTGCCCGCCTCCGCCGACTACGTCAACGCCGGCATCCTCGGCGGCCCCTCGACGACCATGATCGGGAACATCATCCAGACCGAGTACTTCACCAACCTCGACTACCCGGCCGCCGCAGCCCTGTCCTTCGTCCTCATGGGCGCCCTGCTGCTGGCCGTGTTCGCCTACGCCCGCGCCCTGGGCACCGACGACGTGCTGGAGGTGGCCGCGCGATGACCACCGGCACCGTCACCCCCGCCGAGGACACCGTCGCGGCGTCCCGGCCGCGCACCGGCCGCGGCCCGCGCCGCCGCCCCACACTCACCCTGTACACCTGGCTGGTGCTGGCCTGGCTGCTGCTGCCGATCGCCGTCATGGTCCTGTTCGGCTTCAACGACACCCACAGCAAGGTGAACTTCACCTGGCAGGGCTTCACCCTCACCTGGTACCGGCACCTGTTCGCCATCCCCAACCTGACCGCGGCGCTGGTGAACAGCCTCACCGTCGCACTGGTCGTCACGGCGGTCGCCACCCTGCTCGGCACCCCGATCGGCCTGGCCCTGGGCCGCCACCGCTTCCGCGGGCGAGGCTCCGTGGACCTGCTGCTGTTCGCCGCCATCGCGGCCCCCGAGATCGCCCTGGGCGCCGCCCTGCTGTCGCTGTTCATCGTCCTCGGCGTGCCGCGCGGCTACGGGACGATCGTCATCGCCCACGTGGCCTTCTGCATCCCCTACGTCGCCATCACCGTGCGGGCCCGCATGGCGGGTCACGACCCGACGCTGGAGGAGGCCGCCCGGGACCTCGGGGCCGGCCCGTGGACGGCGTTCCGGCTGGTCACCCTTCCGGCGCTGCTGCCCGGTGTGGCCTCCGGCGCCCTGCTGTGCTTCGCGCTGTCCGTCGACGACTACGTCGTCACCAGCTTCAACGCCGGCCGGACGGTCACCTTCCCGCTGTGGGTGTACAGCGCCAGCCGTACCGGAGTGCCCCCACAGGTCAACGTCATGGGGACGCTGATCTTCGTCGGCGGCCTCGTCATCGCCGGAGCGAACGTGCTGTTCTCCCGGCGCCGCGCGGCCTGACACCTCTCCCGCGCCCCAGAACACCGGCCCGTCGCGGCCGGTCGGACACAACCCCTCGAAGGAAACCATCACCGTGCTCTCTTTCAACGAAGCCGAGTTCGTCGCCCAGACGGAAAGCCTCGTGGCGCTGCGCCCCCGGATCGAGGAGGTCGTCGACCGTCTCGTGGACGAGGGGTACGACCACGTCCTCCTGGTGGGCGCCGGCGGCACCTACGCGCAGATGTGGCCCTACGAGCACCTGGCCCGGCGCACCTCGGTGCTGCCGGTGCGGGCGGCCATCGCGGCGGAACTGGTCGTCTCCGGTGACGCCCGCCTGGGCGAGCGGACCGCCGCCGTCTTCACCTCCGTCTCCGGCACCACCGAGGACAGCCTCAGGGCCATCGACCACTGCAAGGAGCGGGGCGCGTACACGATCGGCTTCACCGGCCACCCCGACTCCCCCGTCGCCCAGCGGGTGGACACCGCGCTGGTGTCGGCGCCCAAGGCCTGGCCGTTCGACGTCCAGTTGCTGCTGTTCATGGGCCGGCTGCTGTCCCGGCGGGGCGAGTTCACCGGCTACGAGCGTCTGGCGGACGAACTCGCCGGCCTTCCGCGCATCCTGGTGGAGGTCGCCCGGCAGGCCGAGCCGGTGGCGTCCGACTTCGCCGAGGCCCACAAGGACACCGACTACCACTTCCTCATCGGGGGCGGGAACCTGTGGGGGTTCACCTACCTGTACTCCATGTGCATCCTCGAGGAGATGCAGTGGCTGCGCACCACCCGGGTCCACAGCGCCGAGTTCTTCCACGGTTCTCTGGAACTGCTGGAGGAGGACACCAGCGTGATCGTCTTCCAGGGCGAGGACGAGACCCGCGCGCTCACCGACCGGGCCGAGGCGTTCGCCCGGCGCGTCTCCAAGGACGTCACCGTCTTCGACACCCGCGACTACCCCCTGGCCGGGATCAGCCCCGAGTTCCGGGGGCTGCTGGCGCCGCTGGTGCTGGACACCGTGATGGACCGGGTCAGCAAGCACCTGGAGCGGGTGCGCGACCACTCCCTGGACCTGCGCCGCTACTACCGCGTCATGGACTACTGACCGCGCTGCGTCCCACCCCGCCTCCATCCGCCCCGGCGTGCCGGTACGCCCGCACCGGCACGCCCCGAGCGGGCGCCGCGCACCGACGCGGCGCCCGCGCCCCTGGAGAACTGATGAACATCCTCGGTTTCGGGGACAACGTCGTGGACCGTTTCGTGGACCGCGGCATCGACTACCCGGGCGGCAACTGCGTCAACGTCGCCGTGTACGCCCGCCGTCTCGGTCTCGACGCCGCCTACCTGGGCGTGTTCGGCGACGACGACCTCGGTGCCTTCCTCCGTGCGGCCGTGGCGGCCCAGGGCGTCGCGGTGGAGCGCAGCGTGGTGCGCCACGGCGAGTCCGGCGTCTCCACCCTCCATGTGCGGGACGGCGACCGGGTGTTCCTCGACTACAACGGCGGCGGTGTCACCGTGCGCGAACCGCTCGTCCTGGACGACGCCCTGCTGGCGTACGCGGCGTCGTTCTCGCTGGTGCACTCCAGCGTCTACTCGCGCACCGAGAGCGAGCTGCCCAAGCTCGCCGCGGCCGGCCCCCTGGTCAGCTTCGACCTCTCCGACGACGACGAGTTCCGCTCCCCCGCCTACCTCGACCGGGTCTGCCCCCACCTGGACCTGGCCCTGCTGTCCTGCTCGGACCTGGACGAGGCGGCCACACGGCGGTTGGCCGAGGCCGTGGTGGCCCGGGGAGCGCGCATGGTCCTGGCGACCCGGGGCCTCGCGGGGGCCACCGTGTACGACGGCCGGACCCTGGTGACGGCACCGGCACACGCGGCGGACGCACGGACCATGGCCGACACCATGGGATGCGGGGACGCTTTCCTCGCCGGTTTCGCGGTGTCCCTGCTCCACGACGGCTGGTCGCGCCGCAACCCGCCGTCCCGCCCCTGTCTGGAGCGCGCCCTGCGGCACGGCGCGCGGTCGGCCCATGACCAGTGCTTCGTCGAGGCCGCCTTCGGCCACGGCAGGCCTGTCACGGCACTCGGCGCCACTGCCCCGAAGACACCGGTCCCGGTGCCGCCCGACCGGGCCGGCGCGAACCCGGCGGACTCCCAGCCGTGACCCGCCGCGGCCGCCCCTCGACGTGCCGGTCGCCCAGCCGGTACGTGCGCCTCGCGGCCCATCCGGGATGTGCGGTGGGTCAGTCTCCCTCCCCGGGACGGCGGCGGTGGGCGGGTCCGGCACGGTCTTCCGCGGCGGGGGCGGGCTCGGACGCGGGGCCGGGTCCGCGCGCCTCGCCCGGCCGGGCCGCGCCGGCGCGTGTCCGCGCGCGTTCGGCGGCACGCACGATGTTGCGGGCCATCCCGCCGAAGACGACCGCGTGGAAGGGGGACACGCTCCACCAGTACAGCTGGCCGAGCAGCCCGTGCGGGTGGAACAGGGCCCGCTGCCGGTAGCGGGCGCCGCCGGCGGTGTCCTCGTCGACGTGCATCTCCAGCCAGGCCAGGCCGGGCAGCCGCATCTCCGCGCGCAGCCGCAGCAGCCGCCCGCGCTCGACCTCCTCCACCCGCCAGAAGTCCAGCGAGTCGCCCACCCGCAACCGCCGGGCGTCACGGCGTCCCCGGCGCAGGCCCACCCCGCCGACGAGGCGGTCGAGCCGGCCGCGCACCGCCCAGGCCAGCGGGAAGGAGTACCAGCCGTTCTCGCCGCCGATGCCCTCGACGACGTCCCAGAGCGCCTCGGGGGCCGCATCGGCGTGGCGTTCGCGTACGTCGGTGTAGAGGCTGCCGCCCGCCCAGTCCGGGTCGGTGGGCAGCGGATCGCTGGGCGCGCCCGGCACGGAGGCGGAGGACCAGCGGGTGGCGACCTGCGCGTCCCGCACCCGCTCCAGGGCGAGAGCGACGGCGCGGTCGAAACCGATCGGGTGGCCGGGCGGGCTGGGCACGTACCGCTCGATGTCCCGCTCCCGGCACACCACCTCGTGGCGCAGCGACTCCGTCAGCGGACGGGCGAGGGCGGCCGGTACCGGCGTCACCAGGCCGACCCATTGGCTGGACAGGCCGGGCGTGAGCACCGGCACCGGGACGATGAGCCGCCGGGGCAGCCGGGCCACGGCGGCGTACCGCCGCATCATCTCCACGTACGTCAGCACTTCGCCGCCACCGACGTCGAAGGCCCGGCTGACGTCGGCCGGCAGGGTCGCGCAGCCCACCAGGAGGCGCAGTACGTCCCGTACGGCGATCGGCTGGATGCGGGTGCGCACCCAGCGCGGGGTCACCATGACCGGCAGCCGCTCGGTGAGGTAGCGCAGCATCTCGAAGCTCGCGGACCCGGAGCCGATGATCACGGCGGCCCTCAGTACGGCCGTCGGCACTCCGGAGCCGAGGAGGATGTGCCCCACCTCGGCGCGGGAGCGCAGGTGCGGGGACAGCTCCCGCTCGGGCACGCCGGCCGGGGTCAGCCCGCCCAGGTAGACCAGGCGGCCGACGCCGGCCCGGCGGGCCTGGTCGCCGAACACGCGGGCCGCTTCCCGGTCGGTTCGCTCGAAGTCGCGGCCGGTGCCGAGGGCGTGCACCAGGTAGTAGGCGACGTCGACGCCCTCCATCGCCGCCGCGACCGGGCCGGCGTCGGTGACGTCGCCCCGCGCGATCTCCACCTGCCCCGCCCACGGCTGGTCGCGCAGCTTGCGGGGCGTGCGCACCAGGCAGCGCACCCGGTACCCGGCGTTCAGCAGTTCCGGCACCAGCCGCCCTCCGATGTAGCCGCCGGCGCCGGTCACGAGGCAGAGCCTCGCCCTCGGGGCCGCAGAGCCGCTCGTGTGTGTCCCAGGCGTCTCGTCCACCACGCAAACCGCCGCCTCAGTAGTCGTCCGGGTGCCGTCGCGTCCCGCTCGCCGTACCTCCAGGGTGCCGCCCGCCCCCGGTTGCGACACGCCTACCCTCGACGTCGATTGGAACGCCAATGAGGCGTACGTCCCGTTGAGCACCCGATCGTCTCACCGGGCGTCGTCGGGGGGCTGGTCGTGCGGGTCGGGCGGCGGTTCGAAGTGCACGCGGATCTTCTGGAAGCCCTTGAACGCCTCGGTCGCCGCGTACGACTGGTAGGCACGGCGGTCCGCCGGGCTCAGGCACACGCGGTCCGTGAACGGGGTCAGCAGACTGCGCGGCCACAGCCGCATGACCCGCACGGCTCCCACCTCGGCGGCCGCGACGAAGATCAGCGCCCCGGCGTAGAGCCAGGCGAGCAGCCCCAGGACGATCCCGAACAGGCCGTAGGTGGCTGTGGCCCCGCGCAGGACGTGGCTCACGTAGTAGGAGCCCACCCACTGGAGCGCTTGCCATCCGACCGCCGCGCCCAGGGCCACTCCCAGGAGCCGGCGCAGCGGCAGTGGCCGGTGGGTCAGCAGCCGGTAGCTGAGCAGCAGGAGCACGGTGCTCAGACACACGGAGCCGGCGGCGGCGGCCAGCCAGGTCCAGCCCCGCAGGCGTGCACCGAGGACGGATGTCGCCGAGTCCGCCACGGACAGCAGAGTGAAGGCGCACAGTCCGAGTGCCAGGATCAACAGGAAGACGAGACCCTTCAGCCGCGACCGCAGCGGGTCGGGGCGGGCGTGCCTGGGGACGGCCCAGATCTTGTTGAGCGC
Source organism: Streptomyces sp. NPDC004658 (assembly GCF_040609555.1). Taxonomy (NCBI): domain Bacteria; kingdom Bacillati; phylum Actinomycetota; class Actinomycetes; order Kitasatosporales; family Streptomycetaceae; genus Streptomyces; species Streptomyces sp. NPDC004658. The sequence continues at coordinate 34,454 of NZ_JBEXKG010000012.1, read as the reverse complement.
GTACTGCGCGGCCTGGGCGACGCCCAGCGAACCGTAGAGGCTGCCGACGATGCCGACGGCCAGCGCCGCACCGTTTCCGTGGAAGGAGCGGATGTTCTCCCCGATCTGGTCACCGATGACCGGGAACTCGCTCAGGGCGGAGTCCAGGACACGTTGTTGCAGGGCGGGATCGTCGCTGAGGAAGGTGCTCAGGACGACGACGAGGATCAGCAGCAGCGGGAACAGCGACAGGAAACCGTAGTAGGTCAGGAGGGCCGCGAGGTACAACGCCTGGTCGTCGTAGAACTTGTACAGGACGGCGAGCGGCAGGCCCACCCAGCGGTGCCGTCTCTGGTAGGCGTCCAGGCGCGGGACGACTCTCATGATTCACTCCCGGTGAACTGCCGTGGCGGATGCCGTGGGGGATGCGATCGCCCTGCGGGAGGGACGGTCCGGTCCCGTGGTCACGGTGCCGCCCCCCCGTCCCCGGCGGATGTTGTGCCAGGCGATGGCGCGCCTGATCTCCGGCTCGTGCAGGCCGGTGCGGCACTGGAGTTCCACGATCGAGAGGGTGGGCGGTCCCTCGGTGAGGGCGCGGGTGATCTTGGCTGCCCAGAGTTCCTCCTCCGTGTACGGACGGCGCCGGTACGTCTCCCGCAGGACGTCGAAGTGGTCCGTTCCGCACGCGGTGACGAGCCTGAGGCCGTCGAACCAGTCGTTGTGGCGGCTCACCGAGGAGGAGTCGGGCACGTATCCGCGCACCGCGTCGTCCTCGGGGAAGGTGACTCCGCACTGGTCGCATAGCTCCAGAGGGATCACTGCCGCCTCTTGCTGCTTCCTTTTCCTCTTCCGCATCGCTTCTCGCCACCGCTGTCGTCGAGGAGGGAACCGTCGGCGCCGCCGGCGACTCGGCACCGCATGCCATCAGAAGTCTCCGCCCACACGGTTCCGAAACCGGCGGGCCGGGTTCTCCACCTGGGTGGAGTCCGGTGTCGGCAGGCGTTCCGGGGGAAGCGGGCGTTTCCGCTGCTCCCCGTCGGTCCGGCGACGGTCCGGTGCTCCCTGCGCGAGTGGAGCGCGCACCGGTCCGGACGGCCGCCGCAGGGCGCTGCACATCGGACGGCCGTCGCCCGTGCCCCCTCCTCCCCGACGATCTGACGCCACCGGCCGCGTCGGCGGACCGGCGGGGCGGAGTGCGCCGGCCCCGGACCGTCAGGGCACCGGGTCCCAGCGGCGCGGCCACCAGCGCCCGCTTCAGCCCGCGGGGCGCCGGCACCGGCCGCACCGACGTGTCCGACCGGGATCCGCTGATCAACGACCTGGTCCACCGCAGCTGGCCCCAGGGCCGGCACACCGGCGACATCGCCCTGCTCCCGCTGCGGACCACGGGCAGAACCGGCAGCACGTCCGGCACCGCCGCCGCACGCCCCGCGCCGCCGCCGGACTCCCGCGATCCGTCGATGCCGGGAGCGGGCCGGCGTTCGTTGTGCGCGGCGCGCTACATACCGCTGGAGAAGTCGGTGGGGACCGGCGGTGGCGTCGGGACGTAGTGGCGGGCCAGGTGGGCGTCGCGGTTGCGGGGGCCGTGGCGACGGGCCTCCGGGTCGCCGTACTCCTCGACATCCCGGCGCCCCGACACGACGTCCCGCACGCGCGTCACGACGCGGCCGAGCAAGGTCTTCATCGGTGTTCCCCCTGTGTGTACGTGGTCGTGCCGAGGAGGATGCACCGGCGGCCGGGGCGGATTCCAGCGAGTTGAGCCGATCTTGAGCCTTGGCCGGTCCAGGGCGCCGTCAGGCCGTCAACCGGTCCAGTTCGCCGCCGATCGCTTCCCGCAGCGCGTCGTGCTGCGGGCCGAGCCTGAACCGCTCGTCACTCCACCGCTCAGGCGGATACAGCCACACCGGCTTGCCCGCCAACTCGGGCGGCTCCCACGCGAACCGCGGCCAGACATGGGCATGCAAGAACGGGTCCGTGTTGCCGAGGATTTCCAGGTTGACCCGGCGGAAAGCGGGGTCCTGCCGCCGGCAGGCCCGCTCCACCGCTTCTCCGAGTCGGTCCATGTCCGCCAGAAACGACAGCCGCTTGGCCCTGGGCAGGTCGGACAGCCGTTGAACACCCGGCTCGTCCGCGAGGAGAACCGAGTACCCGGGCAGGAACTGGACGTCGCCGATCACCGCGAACCCGGACTCCAGCCGCCGCAGGACAGTCGGATTCTCGCCCCGCGCAGCAGAGCCGATCCGGTCCATCCGCCAGTCACCGATCATGCCCTGAGCCTATCCAGGGTGATCAAGACCTGCCGATCAGGCGGGGAGAGCGGCGGGGCGCGTCAGTGCGGGCGCCGGTCTCCGGGCGGCCCGGGTGTGGATCTCCTCCCCGTACAATTTGGTGCCGAACGATCGCCGGCCCCGCGGGGTGCGCGATCCAGGGACGACGTGAGGGAGCCACGGTGCCCAGCCAGCGGTCCATCAGCGAGGCGGAGAAGCTCGCCGCGCAGAAGCTCGGCGACATCCCCCTGCGCCGGGAGCAGATGGCCGCGGTGGCCAACATCTACCGGGCCGCGTCCGCCGTGCGCCAGCACCTGGAGAACTCCGTGCTGCGCGGCTCGGACCTGACCTGGACCGCCTTCGTGGTGCTGTGGGTGGTGTGGGTGTGGGGCGAGTCCGAGACCCGGCACGTGGCCGAGGAGGCGGGCATCTCCAAGGGCACGCTGACCGGGGTCTCCCGCACGCTGGAGTCGCGGGGGCTGCTGCGGCGCGCCGGTCATCCCACCGACGGGCGGCTCGTCCTGCTGTCCCTCACCGAGGAGGGCGAGGACTTCATGCGCCGGGTGTTCCCCGCGTTCAACGAGGAGGAGGCCTTCGTCACCGCCCGGCTGAGCGACGCGGAGTGCCGCGGTCTCGCCGACGGGCTGCGCCGTGTCGTACTCCAGATCGAGGAGGAGGGCGAGGACCGCCGCAGGTCGCTCCTGAACGGTGAGTCCCCGACGCCGCGCCGCAGCGGACGGCGCCCCAAGGGCTGACCCCGGGGCGAGGGCGTCCCGGCCCGGCACCGCGGCCAGGTGCAGACGGCCGCTCGTCCCCTGCGGCCGCCGTCAGACCGCCCCCCGAGCGGCGCGCACCAGCGCGTCGAAGAGAGCCTGTTGCACCGGGTCCTCGTGGGCGGTGTCCTCGGGATGCCACTGCACGGCCAACAGCGGTCCCCCGTCGGCGAGTTCGACGGCCTCGACGGTTCCGTCGGCGGCGCGGGCGGTGACGGTCAGCCCCTCCCCCAGCCGGTCCACGTGCTGGTGGTGGTAGCAGGACGCCTCCGCCTTGTCGACGCCGGTGACCTCGGCCAGGGCCGAGCCGGGGGCGAGGGACACGGGGTGGCGGACGTGGCGGTGCTCGCGCCCGGGGCCGCCCATGTCCTGGTGGAGGGTTCCTCCCAGTGCCGTGTTGACCACCTGGAGGCCGCGGCAGACGGCCAGGAGCGGTGTCCGGTGTGCGAGCGCCTGACGGGCGAGTTCCAGGTCGAAGGCGTCCTGTTCGTCGTCGACGTCGTAGACGGCTTCGTGTGCGTCGACCACTCCGTAGCGGTGGGGGGCGATGTCGCCCCCGCCCGGAAGCAGCAGGCCGTCGAAGCGGGCGAGGCGTGCGGCGACCTGGGCGGGGTCGGCCGTGCCGCCCGGGGCGTGCGGGTGCAGGGTGACGGGCTCGCCGCCGGCCCGCCACACGGCCTCGATCAGGGCACGCGCGTTCACCTCGGCGGCGTGGCGCAGCGCCGAGGCGGTGGCGGCGAAGCGGGCGGGTACGGCGATCAGCGGGCGGTGGGTCACAACTGGATCCAGGTGGTCTTCAGTTCGGTGTACTTCTCCAGGGCGTGGACGGACTTGTCCCGGCCGTTGCCGGACTGCTTCATGCCGCCGAAGGGCACGGTGAGGTCGCCCTCCTCGTAGCAGTTGACCCACACGGTGCCGGCCTTGAGGGCGCGGGAGACCCGGTGGGCGGTGGACAGGTCGGAGGTCCACAGGCCGGCGGCGAGGCCGTACTCGGTGGCGTTCGCCAGGCTGACGGCCTGGTCGAGGTCGTCGAAGGTGAGCACGGAGAGCACGGGCCCGAAGACCTCCTCCCGCGCCAGTCGGCTGTCCGGTGCGACCTGGTCGAAGACGGTCGGTTGGAGGTGGACGCCGCCGGTCTCGGTGAGGATCCGGGTGCCGCCGGTGCGCAGGCGGGCGCCGTCGTGCCGTGCGGCGTCGATGTGGTCGAGCACGCGGGTGAGGTGCTGCTCGCCGACCAGGGCGCCCATCTCGGTGTCCGGGTCGAGGGGGTCGCCCACGCGCAGCTCGCGGGCGCGTCGTACGACGGCTTCGGTGACTTCTTCGGCGATGGAGGAGTGGACCAGCAGCCGGGAGGGCGCGGTGCACATCTCCCCCTGGTTGAAGAAGATGCCCCAGGCGGCGGTGGCCGCGGCCTTGTCGAGGTCGGGGGCGTCCGGCAGGACGATGTTGGGGGATTTGCCGCCCAGTTCCAGCCAGACGCGCTTGAGGTTGGAGTCGGCGGAGTAGCGCAGGAAGTGGCGGCCGACGGCGGTGGAGCCGGTGAAGGCGAGGACGTCGACGTCGGGGTGGAGGCCGAGGGCGCGGCCGGCGGCCGGGCCGTCGCCGGCCACGACGTTGAGCACGCCGGGGGGCAGGCCGGCCTCCAGGGCGAGCCGGCCGAGCAGGAGCGCGGACAGGGGCGAGTGCTCCGAGGGCTTGAGGACGACGGTGCAGCCGGCGGCCAGGGCGGGGGCGACCTTCCAGCCCGCGAGCGTGAGGGGGAAGTTCCAGGGCACGACCGCGCCGACGACGCCGGCCGGCTCGCGGGTGACCAGGGCGAGGGCGTCGGGAGCGGTGTGCGGGGACTCGTCGGTGAGCTTGTCGGCGAGCTGGCCGTACCAGCGGAAGGTGGTGATGACGGCCCGCAGTTCGATGTCGTGGGCGTCGGTGATGGGCTTGCCCATCTCCAGGCTGACGGTGAGCGCCAGCTCGGACCGGTGTTCCTCCAGGAGGTCGGCGACGCGCAGCAGGATCCGGCCGCGGTCGGCGGGGGCGAGCCGCGGCCAGGGGCCGTGGTCGAAGGCGCGGCGGGCGGCGGTCACGGCGGCGTCGACCTCGGCGGTGCCGCCGTCGGCGACCTCCGTCAGCGGCTGTCCGTCGCGGGGCGAGATCACGGGGAACGTGCTGCCGCCCCCGGCTTCCTCGGCGCCGTCGATGAGGTGGGTGCGGGGCAGGTCGAGGGTCTTCGACCGGCGGAGCCACTCGTCGTGGGTGGCAACGGTCATGCGGTCCTCCAGACCGGGTGGTCGGCGGTGGGAAGGGCGGACGGCCGCCCGTCGCGGGCTCGTGCCGGACGGGCGGCCACGCGGTGTCAGGGGGCCTCGGCGGTGGTGCGCCGGCGCCTCGCGCGTTCGTTGGCGACTCCGAGCGCCAGCACCACGGGCACGGACAGCACGAGCCAGAACGCCGTGCTCGCCTCGCCGCCGATGAGGGTGGTGAAGTTGGCCAGAACGAGCCAGATCGCGCCCGCGAGGCCGAGCGCGCCGAGCACGGGCGCGATCAGCGTGTTCCACATCCGGCCGTCCACCCGCCGGCGGCGGAAGAACACCACCACGGACACCGAGGTCAGCAGGTAGAGCAGCATCATGGCGAGGACGGCGAGCCCGCTGAACCAGGAGAAGAGGGTGAGCACCGGGTCCTTGCCGGCCAGCGCGAACGGCACGACGAGGAGGACGGCGATCGCGGTCTGCACACAGCCGGCGGCCCACGGGGCGAGCCGGCTGTTGAGACGGCAGAGGGAGACGGGCAGCTGGCGGTCGCGGCCGAGGGAGAACAGGTAGCGGTTGGCGGAGTTGTGGAAGGTCAGGATTCCGGCGAACAGGGAGGTGGCCAGGAGGATCGGCAGGACGTCGTTGATCCAGCCGCCGAACTGGGCGGCCATGGGCGCGAAGACGAACCCCGCGGAGTCGCCGCTCGCCAGCGCCGCGCCAGCCGCCGCAGGCGCCTTGGACGCGCCGTAGGCCGAGATCAGCATCCAGGAGGTGAGGGCGAAGAACGCGGTGACCACGAGCACCGACAGATAGGTGGCCCGCGGCACCGTCTTCCTCGGCTCCTTGGCCTCCTCGCCGTAGATCGCGGTGGCCTCGAAGCCGAACATCGACGCCACGGCGAACATCACGGCGACGCCGGGGGCGCCCTGGAGCGCCGCCGACGGGGAGAAGCTGTCGGCCACGCCCAGTCCCTCGGGGCCGCCGCCCCGGAACAGGGTGACCAGGCCGAAGACCAGCAGGATGCTGAACTCGGCGAGCACGAAGACGGCCAGGACCCGGGCGCCCATCTCGATCCCCGCGGAGCCCAGCGCCTGGATCACGGCCATGGTGACCAGCGTGCACACCCACCAGGGGAGGTGGAGCGGGGTGTGGTCGGCCACGAGGCCGCTGACGATCGAGCCGTACAGGCCGTACATCGCCGCCTGGATGACGCAGTACGCGAAGAGGGCGACGCTCGCGCTGCCCGCCCCCGCGGTCCGGCCGAGGCCGGTGCCGATGTAGGTGTAGAAGGCGCCGGCGTCCACGACGTGCCGCCCCATGGCGACGAAGCCGACGGAGAAGAGCAGGATGACGGCTCCGGCCAGCAGGTAGGCCGCCGGGGTCCCCGATCCGTTGCCGAGGGCGACGGAGATCGGAGCCGCGCCGGCGATTCCCGTGAGCGGGGCCTGACCGGACAGGACGAAGAAGAGGATGCCCAGGACACCCAGGGCGTTGGGCTTGAGCGTGGCTTTAGTGGGGGCGTCCCGTACGGTCCGCTCGGCGGAGGCCGTCTGACTGTCCACTCGGATCACCTGCCAGAGAAGGGGAGGATCGTTTCAGGCCAAACGAGTTGCCTCATCGTGGGGCGGAACTATCCGTTTGACAAGGGGTTGGGCGCTGGGAATCCCGGGAAGGACGCATTCTCACCTCGGCGTGACACGGGACGGTCCCACCGCCCGCCGCCTGCGCGAACGAGCCGGTGAGCATGCGGGGCCACGCCAGGGACACGGCGGGCCGCAGCGCCCGAGCCGGTCAGCTCCCGGCGGGGCCCTCGGCCAGTCCGCGCAGCAGGGCCCTGAGCTCGCCGAGCGCCTCCTCGGTGACCTCGCGCTCGCCGAAGACGAGCTGGTGCAGGACCAGGCCCTCCAGGGCCGCGAAGACGAGCCGGGAGGTGCCGCGGCTCACCGGGGCGGGAAGCATGCGGGACAGCTCCCGGCGTGTGGCCTCGAAGTACTCCTCGTACAGGCTGCGCAGGTGCGGCAGCAGCTCCGGCCTGCGCCGGGCCTCCAGGAGCAGCTCGTACTGGAACGCCTGGAGTTCGGGGCCGCTGTCCACCATCTCGGTCAGCCCGCCGGCGAAGTCGGCCGGATCACCGGTGCCGATGTCGAGTGTGCTGCTGGTCAGCGACGTGCGGACGGCGTGGGTGACGGCTTCCTCGATCAGCGCGTCACGCGAACCGAAGTGGTGCACGACCAGCCCGTGGGTGACGCCGGCCTCCTCCGCGACCGCCCGGTAGGTGAGCTTGCGCAGCCCGCCGCGGGCCACCACGCGGACGGCGGCGTCCAGCAGGGCGGCCCGGCCCGTCCCGTAGTGGTTGACGCGCTTGCGGGAGCGTCGCCCGCCGGCGGGCTCGACGGAGTCGGTCATGACGCCGACCCTACCGGCGGCTGTCCGGTCAACGCCTGGGTGGCCTGATGCCACGGAACTCCCAGTCGCCGCCGAGCGCGGTGGACAGCACCTCCTCGGACTCGGTGGGCTGCGCCCCCACGTCGGTGCGGATCGCGGTGGGGCCGGTGACGATGTGGTTGGTGAGCCGGCCGAGGCCCTCCACCTCCACCTCCACGACGTCACCGGGCTCGACGGGCCGGGAGTTGGCGGGGGTGCCGGACAGCAGTACGTCGCCGGGGTACAGGGTGATGGTGCGGGCGATGTCGGCGACGAGGTAGTGCATGTCCCAGGTCATCTCGTCGGTGGTGCCGTCCTGGACGACCTCGCCGTTGACGTAGGTGCGCAGCCGCTTGCCGCGGAAGTCCCAGTCGGTGACCAGGCCGGGGCCGAGCGGGCAGAGGGTGTCGGAGCCCTTGACCCGGAGCATGGAGCCGGCGTCGGTGTCGCGGAAGTCGTGCAGGCCGTAGTCGTTGGCGACGGTGTACCCGGCGATGTACCGCCCCGCCTCGGCCGGGGCGATGTTGCGTGCCGTCCTGCCGATGACGATGGCGACCTCGCCCTCGTAGTTGAGCCACTTGCAGCCCTCGGGCCGGACGACGGCGCCCTGGTGGGAGTTGAGGGCCGAGGTCGGCTTGTGGAAGTAGGTCGGTGTGCCGGGCAGGCCGATGCCGAACTCATCGACCCGGCTGCGGTGGTTGAGGTGGACGGCGATCACCTTCGAGGGGACGACCGGGGGGAGGTGCAGCGCCTCGTCGGCCTTGACGCGGCGGCCGTCCCCGGCGACCAGTTCGTCACCGTCCCGGACGGTTTCCACGGCGGCGCCGTCGAGGAGGATGCGGCGGTGTTCGGGCATGTCGGAGCTCCTGGAGGACTGGGGTCGGTCAGACGCGGCTGTGCGGGGTGCGCGGGGCGGCCAGGCCGGTGCCGGTCCAGCCGGCGGCCGGGCGGTCGAACCAGAGGTGGACCTGGCCGGTGCCGATCGAGTTCTCGTACTCGCCGTACTGGCGGGCCCGGGCGACGCACCGCTGCTCGCCGAGGGCGCCGGCCATCATCAGGTAGTGGAAGAACTTCGCCTCGGGCCGGTACTTCCAGAACGCGTCCATGGTGTCGAGGACCTTGTCGTGGCGGCCCTCCTTGAACCAGGCGATGCGTTCGAGGTCGGCCTCGCGTGCCTCGGGTGTGAAGATGTGCGCCGGGTCGCTGGACTCGTGGTCGCGCAGTTCGCGCAGCGGCCAGAAGGTGTGGGAGAGCGCTCCGGAGGCGATCAGCAGCACCCGGCGGCCCGGTGTCGCGGCGATGCCGTCCGCCAGGGCGCGGCCCAGGCGCAGGTGGTCCTCCATGTCGCCGGTCTGGCAGACGCCGATGGTCACCCACCGTTTGTCCGGCAGGCCCTCGCCGAGGAACTTCCAGAGGTTGATCGTGGCGTAGTAGACCGGCAGGTGGTCGTCGTCGATCGGGGTGATCCACGTGCCGTGCCTGTCGGCGAACCGTGCGATGTTCCCGGCCAGTTCGGGATCACCGGGGAAGTCGTACGGCATCCGGCACATGCCGCGCGGCAGCTCCTCGGAGGTGAACAGCCCGGCGCGGCGGGCCTGCGCGGTGACGACGAACTCGACGGTGGTGGCCCAGTGCGAGTCCAGGACGACGACGGTGTCGTAGTCGTCGCGCTCGAAGACGTCCCTGCGAAGCTGCTCCAGGCCGGTGACGAGGGTGATCTCCTTGCCCTCGTTCAGCTCCAGCCTCGTCTCCCGGGGGAGCACGATGGTGGGGACGTGGGCGAGCAGTCCCGCCCCGACGATCTCACCCATGGTCCCTGAATCCCTTCGGCGCGGTGACGGTGTTCTTCACGTCGCAGTAGAAGTCGAAGCTCCAGGTGCCGCCCTCCCGGCCGACACCGGACTGGCGGGACCCGCCGAAGGGGGCCTGGAGGTCGCGGACGAAGAAGCAGTTGACCCAGACGGTGCCCGCCACCAGCTGCGCGGTGACGCGCTCGGCACGCTCGCGGTCGCCGGTGGCCACGGTGGCGGCGAGGCCGAACCGGGTGCCGTTGGCGAGCCGGACCGCCTCCTCCTCGGTGGTGAAGGTCTGCAGCGTCAGGACGGGGCCGAAGACCTCCTCCTGGACGATCTCCGCGTCCTGCGCCACGTCCGTGAGCAGGGTCGGCGCGTAGTACAGCCCGTCCCCGCGCTGGCCGCCGACGACCGCGCGGGCGCCCGCCGCGAGGGCGCGCCGCACGAAGCCGTCGATCTTCTCGACCTGGCGGGGGTGGATGTTGGGGCCGATGTCGGTGGCCTCGTCACGCGGGTCGCCCTGCTTGAGCCGGGCGGCCTTCTCGGCGAAGCGGGCGGTGAACTCCTCGGCGACGGCGTCCTCGACCAGGATGCGGGTGGCGGCGAGGCAGACCTGGCCCGCGTTGTCGTACTGCTCCACCGCGAGGTCGACGGCGAGGTCGAGGTCGGCGTCGGCGAAGACCAGCAGCGGGGACTTGCCGCCGAGTTCGAGGCTGAGGGGTGTCAGGTTGGCGGCGGCCGAGGCGGCGATGCGCTGGGCGGTCGGGACCGAGCCGGTGAAGCTGATGCGCCGTACGTCCGGGTGGGAGGTGAGCGTGTCACCGATCTCGGAGCCGTAGCCCTGCACGACGTTGAGGACGCCGTCCGGCAGGCCGGCCTCGGCCGCGATGTCCGCGAGGAGGGAGGCCGTCAGAGGGGTCCATTCGGCGGGCTTGAGGACGACGGTGTCGCCGGCGGCGAGCGCCGGGGCGATCTTCCATGTCGCCAGCATCAGCGGCGCGTTCCACGGGGTGATCAGGACACACGGGCCGGCGGGGTCCCAGCTGACGTGGTTGGTGTGCCCGCGTGTCTGGAAGTCCTCGTGGTCCAGTCGCAGCAGCCAGTCGGCGAAGAAGCGGAAGTTGTGGGCGACGCGGGGCATCACACCGCGCCGGTGGGAGCGCAGGAGGGCGCCGTTGTCGCACGTCTCGACGATGGCCAGGTCCTCCAGGCGCTTGTCGACCCCGTCGGCGACGGCGTGCAGGATGCGGGCGCGCTCGGCGCGCGGGGTGGCGGCCCAGCCGGGGAAGGCCGCCTTGGCGGCGGCCACGGCGGCGGCGGCCTCCGCCGCGGTGCCGCGGGCGATCTCGCCCAGGGTGCTGCCGTCGATGGGTGAGACGTCGGTGAACGTGCCGGAGGAGGCGATGCGTTCACCGCCGATCCAGTGCCGGGTGTCGACGGCGACCCCGGCGACGGTGGTGAGGTGTGCGCTCATGGTGCTGGGCTCCTGGGGGTGGGCTCCTGGGTGGGTGCGGTGCGGGATCACTGGGCGCCGGAGGTGTTCGACTCCAGCAGGCGGCCGCCGTCCCAGACCACGCCGACCTGCCGGTAGTAGGCCGCGATCGGCTCGCGGATCTCCAGCCGGGCCAGTTCCTCGGTGGGCGAGTCGAACAGTTCCAGGTCGGCGTCGCCGATCCAGGCCTGCCCGCCCTCGAAGGAGGCGGCGCCGGACTCGATCAGCTCGTCCAGGGCGAGGCCCTTGCCCTTTTCGATGGCGGGCAGCCAGCGGTGGTGCGCCATCGGGTGGCCGTTGACGAAGCCGTTGGTCTCCGACGGCTCGCGCAGCGTGACGACGGCCTGGGCGAGGCGCCGGTCGGCCGCGGCCAGGGTGGCGCCGAAGCGGGCCCCGGCCTCGATGCGGGGGGCCGGCCCGTAGGGGTGCGGGCGGGTCTGGTGGATGGAGCCGAGCTTCTTCGGGTACCCCTGGTGCAGTCCGCGGGCGAGGGCGAAGTCCTTGTCCACCCAGATGTGGACGCAGCGGCTGTAGGTCTGCCCCCTGTACTGGCAGCGGACGACCGCGAAGGCCTCCTTGTACTGGGAGCGCACCGGGTCCAGCAGTTCCTCGCCGGACGCGGCGCAGGACTGCCAGTCGGCCCAGATCAGCGCGACCGCACCCGGGTCGTCGTCGGCGAGTTCGAGGGGCTCGGGGAGCAGTTCCCGCACCCGCGCGGGGTCCGTGCGGTACTCGACGGTGAGCAGGTCACCGGAGTAGTGCCAGGGCGGGGAGGGGATGAGCGAGGAGGCACCCGTCGCCGTCTTGGGGTGGAAGTATCCGCGAACGCTGGTCACTTGGGTTCCTTACGCGGTGAGGGCGGGCTGCTGGAGCAGGTCGGTGCGGTAGCGGGCGGCGGCTGCCGCGGCGCCCGGGCCGCCGAGGGCGACGACACCGACGAGACGGCCGCCGGCGTGGTAGCCGGCCACGACGTCCCCGTCCGGGTCGCCTTCCAGGACGCGGACGTCGTCCTTGCCGAGGGCGGGGGCGCCGAAGGACTGGAGGCGGAAGTCGTGCTGGTCGCTCCAGAAGGTCGGCAGCGGCGCGAACGGCGGGAGTGCGGCGTCGGTGCCGGTGAGGTGGGCGGCGAGGACGCGGGCGGCGTGTTTGGCGGTGTCCGTGGGGATCGACCAGTGCTCGACGCGGCGGGGTACGCCGTCGTAGCGGGCGTTGGGGAAGCGGGCGACGTCGCCGACGGCGACCGCGTCGGGGCGTCCGCCGGCCCGCAGGTGTCCGTCGGTGAGCACGCCGTCGGTCAGGTCGAGGCCGTTGCCGTCGAGCCACTCGGTGTTGGCGAGGGAGCCGACGCATTCGACCACGACGTCCGCGGCGAGGACCGTGCCGTCGGCCAGGACGACTCCGGTGACCCGGTCGTCGCCCGCGAACGCGGTCACCCCGGTGCCGAGGGCGAAGCGGACGCCCCGCTCCTCGTGCCGCCTGAGCAGCGCCTTGGCGAGCAGGTCGCCGAGGGGGCCGACCATGGGCAGGGGCTGCGGGTCGACCACGGTGACCTCGGCGGCGCCCAGGGCCACGGCGGTCGCGGCGACCTCGCAGCCGATGAACCCGGCGCCGACGATCACCACCCGTGCCGCCGGCCGGGTCAGCGCCTCGCGCAGTCCCCGGGCGTCGGCCAGTGTGCGGACCGTGTGCCGCCCGGTGACGGGGCCGGGGCAGCGCAGCCGCCTCGGGCGCATGCCCGTGGCCACGACGAGTCCCCGGTAGGCGAGGGACTCGCCGTCGTCGAGCGTGACGATCCGCCGGTCCAGGTCGGCCGCGACGACCTTGGTGGCCAGCCGCCACCGGACGTCCGCGACGCTGGCCCGGGTCCGGAAGGCGAGTGACTCGAACGGGGCCTTGCCGGCCAGGACCTCCTTGGACAGCGGCGGCCGGTTGTAGGGCATGTGGGGCTCGTCCCCGATGAGGGTGATCGGCCCGTCCCAGCCGGCGGCGCGCAGCTGCTCGGCCGCGCGCAGGCCGGCCATGGACGCGCCGGCCACGACGACGGTCGCGCTCATGGCTCAGTCCTCGATCCGGATGGCCTGGAGGGGGCAGACGTCGGCGGCCTCCTCGACCGCGTCGCGCAGCGCGTCGTCGGGGTCGGGGACGTAGGCCAGGCGGCCGGCGTCGTCGAAGCGGAAGACGTCGGGTGCGGCGAAGACGCACTGGCCGTGGTCCTGGCACTTGTTCATGTCGACGACGACCTTCATGGCCGGTCCTCCTGGTGCTGAGGGGGGCGTCGGGGAGAGGGGGAGAGGGGGCCCGGACCGTGCGGGCCGGGCCCCGGCCAAAGGGGTGCGGATCGCCGCACCCTCAACTCGTTTGGCTTCAAACAACATAGGAACGCGCCGGGCCCTGGTCAATAGCTATCCACATGGATAAATTTCTGCGACAGGACCCTTGCGGGAAGGTGACACCGCTCCCTACCGTTTGGCCTCAAACAACCAGGCGGCCCGCTGCTTCTCCCCACGGGTCCGCGGCCGCCGCCCCCTCCCCTCCCCCAGCGCGCTGAGCTACGGGAGGCGCCCCCTTCCCCAGAGGAGACACGGTGAGCGCATCCGACACCTCACCCGTCCGCCGCCACATGGAGCGGCTGGCCGCCGAGGGCATCGACGTGGTCCGGGTGACCTATCCCGACCTCATCGGCACCGAACGCGCCCGGGACGTCCTGCTCGACCACCTGCCCGCGGCCTGCGACCACGGGCTCGCCTTCTGCCGCGCCGTCTACCACACCAGCCCCCAGGGCGACGTGGTACCGGTCTCCGGGGGCCTGGACGCCGGCCTGCCCGACATCTGCGTCCGCCCCGACCTCGACACCCTCTCCGCCCTGCCGTGGGAGCCCGGAGTCGCCACCTGCCTGGGCGACGTCACCGACCCGGCCACCGGACTCGCCGCCCCGGAGTCCCCCCGCGACCTGCTGCGCACCGTCGTCGACCGGTGCCGCGAACACGGGCTGCGCCCGGTGGTGGGCCCGGAACTGGAGTACTTCCTCTGCGACGCCGCCCCCGGCACCCCCGCCGGCTGGCGCCGCTACGACCAGGCCGCCGGCGTCGTCTACACGGCGGGCCTGCGCGCCGACGAGGACAACCACCTGCTGCGCACCCTGCGCCTGCTGCGCGACATGGGCCTCGGCGTCAGCAGCGGCAACCACGAGTTCGACGGCTCGCAGTTCGAGATCAACCTCACCCACTGCGACGCCGTGACCGCCGCCGACCGCGCCTTCCGCTTCAAGGCGGCGATCAAGGAACTGGCCCGCAGGGAGGGCCGCCTCGCCACCTTCATGGCCAAGCCCTTCAACGGCGTCGGAGGATCGGGCTTCCACCTCCACGTGTCCTGCGTGGACGACCGGGACGACGGGGACGACCGGGACGACGGGGACGCCAACGTGTTCGACGACCCTTCCGCCCCCTACGGCCTCTCCGACACCGCCCGGCACGCCGTGGCCGGCATCCTCACCCACGCCCCGGCGCTGGCCGCGCTGGCCAACCCGACGGTCAACTCCTACAAGCGCTTCGGCCCCGACACCCTCGCGCCCTGGCTGATCGACTGGGGCCTGGACAACCGCAGCGCCATGATCCGCATCCCACCCGAGCGCGGCTCGGGCTCCCGCCTCGAACTGCGCCTCGGCGACGCGAGCGCCAACCCCTACCTGCTGATCGCGGGAACCCTCGCGGCGGCCCTGCTGGGTGTGCTGGCCGGAGAGGAACCACCCGCACCGCTGGAGGGCTACGGCTACGACACCGCGAAGTCCGCCCTGCTGCCCACGGGCCTGCCCGCGGCCCTCGACGCCCTGGAGGCCGACACGGCGCTGGCCGAGGTGCTCGGCAAGGACTTCACCACCTCCTACCTCGCGTACAAGCGCGACGAGGTCGCGCGCTTCCAACGGCACGTCACCGACTGGGAGTTCACCGAGTACGCCTACCACCTGTGACGCCGGCCCACCCGGGACACCGAGGAGCACACCCCATGACCACCACCGCCCGCCCCCTGACCGACGCCGTGCGCGAGCCGCTGCCGCTGGCCGACGTCGACCTGGCGAACCTCGACAACTTCACCGACGGCGTCACCCCCTGGCGCATGTTCCACACCCTGCGCCACGAGGACCCCGTCCACTGGCAGCCCGAGGAGGCGCCCAACTCCGGCTTCTGGGCCGTGACACGGCACGCCGACATCGCCCGCGTCGACCGCGACGCGGAGACCTTCACCTCGACCAGGTTCGTCAACCTCGAAGAGGTCGACGACGACCAGATCAAGAAGCGCGCCTCGATCCTGGAGCTGGACGGGGTCCGCCACCGTGCCCTGCGCAGCCTGCTCCAGCGGCAGTTCGGCGCGAGCGTCATCAACAGCTACGCCGACTTCCTGCGCGGCCTGACAGCGACCACCCTGGACGCCGCCCTGGCCAAGGGCACCTTCGACTTCGTCGAGGAGGTCTCCGCCGACTTCCCCATCAACGTCCTCGCCCGTCTGCTGGACGTGCCCCCGGAGGACAACCAGCAGCTCATCGACTGGGGCAACCGCATCATCGGCAACACCGACCCCGACTACGCGGACGTCCTGCTGCACAGCGAGGAGAGCGAGAAGTACCGCGACCTGCCCTTCCGCTCCCCCGCCTCCCTGGAGGTCTTCGCCTACGGCC
Organism: Streptomyces sp. NPDC004658; assembly: GCF_040609555.1. Taxonomy (NCBI): domain Bacteria; kingdom Bacillati; phylum Actinomycetota; class Actinomycetes; order Kitasatosporales; family Streptomycetaceae; genus Streptomyces; species Streptomyces sp. NPDC004658. The sequence goes on along the minus strand of NZ_JBEXKG010000012.1, from coordinate 18,805 downwards.
GCGAGCTGGCCCGGCAGCGACGCGGCGGCACCGGCACCGACCTGATCTCCAGGCTGGTCAACGAGACGCCGCGCGACGGCGTTCCCCTCTCCGCGCAGGACTTCGACAACTACTTCCTGCTCCTGGTCGTCGCCGGCAACGAGACCACCCGCCACACCATCAGCCACTCCATGCTGGCCCTCATCCAGCACCCCGAACAGCTCGCCCGGCTCCAGGAGGACCCCTCCCTGATCCCGACGGCGGTGGAGGAGTTCCTGCGCTGGGCCTCGCCGGTCTACCACTTCCGCCGCACCGCCACGCGCGATACCGAACTGGGCGGCAAGCGGATCAAGGAGGGCGACAAGGTCGTCATGTGGTTCGCCTCCGGCAACCGCGACGAGGAGGTCTTCGGCAACCCCTACGACTTCGACGTCACCCGGCGGAACAACGACCACATCACGTTCGGCAAGGGAAGCCCCCACCTGTGCCTGGGCAACCTGCTGGCGCGCACGGAGATCCGCATCATGTTCGAGGAACTGATCCCTCGCCTGGCGGACATCAAGCTCGCCGGGGACGTCCCGCGGGTCCGCTCCAACTTCGTCAACGGCATCAAGCAGCTGCCGGTCGAGGTCACCGTGGCCTGAGCCGCGGCGGGCAGGGGGCCGGCCGGCCGCGGTCCCCCGGCCGGTGACCACCCGCCACCGCGGACTCCCCCCCGCCTCACCCCAGCAGCTCGCGGACGAGCGCCGCCACCTGCTCCGCCTCGATGAGGAATCCGTCGTGTCCGTACGGCGACTCCACCACCCTGAGCCCCTCGGCACCCGGGATCAGCGCGGCCAGCTCCGCCTGCTGACGCGGAGGATAGAGACGATCGGAGTCCACGGCGGCAACCAGCGCCGGTGCGGTCACTCGCCGAAGGGCCGAGCGCACGCCACCGCGGCCCCGGCCCACGTCGTGGGCGTTCATCGCCTCGGTCAGCACGACGTAACTCGCCGCGTCGAAACGACGTACCAGCTTGGCCGCGTGGTGGTCGAGATAGGACTCCACCTGGTAGCGGCCACCGCGGTACGGGTCCTCGGTGTCCTGCGGCAGGCGGCCGAAGCGGGCCTGGAGTTCCGGCTCGCTGCGGTAGGTGACATGGGCCAGCCGGCGGGCCAGTCCGAGGCCGGCGTGCGGCCCGCGGCCGGTGTCGTGGTAGTCGCCGCCCTGCCAGTGCGGGTCCGTGCGGATGGCCCGGAGCTGGACGTGGGCCCACGCGATCTGCTCCGCGCTCGCCGCCGCGGTCGTGGCGAGCAGGAGCAGGGCGCCCGTACGCGCCGGACGGGACACCGCCCACTCCAGCGCCCGCATGCCGCCCATCGAGCCTCCGACGACCAGTGCCCACCGGTCGATGCCCAGCGCGTCCGCGAGACCGGCCTCCGCCGCCACCTGGTCGCGCGGGGTCAGGAACGGGAACGCGCCGCCCCAGGACCCACCGCCGTCGGGGCGCCGGGAGGCCGGTCCCGTACTGCCCTGGCAGCCGCCGAGGACGTTCGGCGCCACCACGAACCAGCGGTCGGTGTCCAGCGCCCGGCCCGGACCGACCAGGGCGTCCCACCAGCCGGGCGTCGGATGCCCGGGCCCGGCCGGGCCGGTCACATGGCTGTCACCGGTGAGCGCGTGCAGCACCAGGACGGCGTTCGAGCGGTCCGGCGCGAGTTCCCCCCAGGTCTCGAACGCGAGCCGCACCCCCGGGAGTTCACCGCCCGTCTCCAGCGGCAGCGGCTTCTCGGCGACGTACCACCGGCGCCGGCCGGGCGGGTCCCCTTCCCGCCAGGCCCCGGTCGCCGGCGGTGCCGCCCCCTCGGCAGCGGCGACCGCGTACACCTACGCGCCCTTGGCCGCGCGGAAACCGGCCTCCAGGTCCGCCTTCAGGTCGGCGAGGGACTCGATGCCCACCGACAGCCGCACCAGACCCGGCGCGGTACCCGTCGCCGACTGCTGCGCCTCGTCCAGCTGGCTGTGCGTGGTGGACGCCGGGTGGATGATCAGGCTGCGCACGTCCCCGATGTTGGCGAGGTGGCTGAACAGTTCCACAGCGTCCACGAACCGCTTGCCCGCCTCGACACCCCCGCGCAGTTCGAAGGAGACGATGGCACCGGCGCCGCGCGGCAGGTACCTCTGCCCGGCCTCGTACCACTCGCTGGACGGCAGGCCCGCGTAATGGACCACGGCCACCTCGTCGCGCTGCTCCAGCCACTCCGCGAGCGCCTGGGCGTTGGCCGTGTGCCGCTCGATGCGCAGGCTCAGCGTCTCCACCCCTTGCAGCAGCAGGAACGCGGAGTGCGGGGACAGCGCCGGTCCGAGGTCGCGCAGCAACTGCACCCGCAGCTTGACGGCGTACGCGCCGGGGCCGAGCGCGGGCCAGTACCGCAGACCGTGGTAACTGGGGTCCGGCTCGGTGAAGTCCGGGAACCTGTCGACGTGCGCGCCGAAGTCGAACGTACCGCCGTCGACGACCACGCCCGCGATGGCCGTACCGTGGCCGCCGAGGAACTTGGTCGCGGAGTGCACGACGATGTCCGCGCCGTGCTCCAGCGGCCGCAGCAGGTACGGGGTCGGCACCGTGTTGTCGACGATGAGCGGAACGCCGGCCGCGTGCGCCACGTCGGCCACCGCCCGCACGTCCAGGACATTGCCGCGCGGGTTGCCCAGCGACTCCGCGAACAGCGCCTTGGTGTTCGTCCGGATCGCCGCCCGCCAGGCCTCGGGGTCGTCCGGGTCGTCCACGAACGACACCTCGATGCCGAGCCGGGGCAGCGTGTGGCGGAACAGGTTGTACGTGCCGCCGTACAGGGACGTACTGGAGACGATGTGGTCGCCCGCGCCCGCCAGGGTGAGGATGGCCAGCGTCTCGGCCGCCTGCCCGGAGGACAGCGCCACGGCCGCGACACCGCCCTCCAGCGCGGCGATGCGCTGCTCGAAGACGTCCTGGGTGGGGTTGTGGATCCGGGTGTAGATGTTGCCGGGCTCGGCGAGCGAGAACAGGTCGGCGGCGTGCCGGGTGTCCCGGAACACGAACGACGTGGTCTGGTAGATCGGCGTAGCGCGGGCGCCGGTGGCCGGGTCGGGGACGGCACCGGCATGGACCTGCTTGGTCTCGAAGGACCAGGCCGAGGTGTCGGAGCCGGTCGACGGCTCGTCGGGGGTGTGTCCGGCGGTGACGGAGTCGATGGGCTGGCTGCTCATGGTGCTCCTCGTGCGGGGAGAGCGGCGGGACGTGCCACGAGGTAAGCACGGCCGGACCTGCGGGAACATGGCAGTCCGCCACGCGCAACGAGGACTTCACATACGACATACGCCCGCAAGGCTGCGGTGCCTCGCGCCCTGCCGATCAGGGGACCGGGGAGGCGGGTCCGGTCGCTGTGGCTCGTCGACTCCCGCTCCGCGATCGCCGTCGCGCACGGCTCCGCCCGCCGCTTCGGTCGGCCCTGACGCCTTGTCAACCACCTGGCGGCCGGGCCGGCTCGGCATCTCCCCGAGCCGCCGTCACCTTCCTCCCTCTTCTTCCACTGGAGGGATCTGTGCGCCGTGCCCTTCGCCGCCGCCCCAGAAGGCGAGCAGTGCGGTGACGAGTGCCTCGGGAGCCTCTTCGGCCATGTGGTGTCCGGAGTCGATCGGGGAGCCGTCCAGCCGGCCGGCCGCCCACGGGCGCCAGACGCTCACCACGTCGCCGTAGAGCTCCGCCATGTCGTCGCGCGTCGCCCACAGCACCTGCACCGGGCAGCCGATGCGCCGACCGGCCCACCGGTCGTGGTCGTCGTGCTCCCGGTCGATGCCGAGGCCGGCACGGTAGTCCTCGCACATGGCGTGCACGGTGGCCGGGTCGTGAACGGCCCGGCGGTAGTCGTCGTAGGCTTCGGCCCCCATGTGCTCGGCGGTCGCCTTGTACCAGGCGTCCGGGTCGGCGTTGATGACGCGTTCGGCGGGCTTGTCGGTCTGCCCGAGGAAGAACCAGTGCCACCAGCGGGCGGCGAAGGTCGCGTCACAGCGCCGCAGCGCTTCCCCGAGGGGAACGGCGTCCAGGACGCTGACGGCGGACACGGCTTCCGGGTGGTCGAGGACAAGGCGCGTGGCCACGTACGCACCCCGGTCGTGCCCGACGACGGCGAACCGGTCGTGTCCGAGGCCGCGCATGACCGCCAGGCAGTCGTCCGCCATGGCACGTTTGGAGTACGGGCTGTGCCGCGGGTCGGTCGGGGGCTTGTCGGACTCCCCGTAGCCGCGCAGGTCGGGGCAGACCACCGTGTGACCCGCCGCGGCCAGTAAGGGGGCCACGCGGTGCCAGGTGGCGTGCGTACGCGGGTGCCCGTGCAGCAGCAGGACCGCGGGTCCTCTGCCGCCGTGACGCACCCGCAGCCGGACCCCGTTTCCCTCACGGCGCGTCAAGGTGAAACCGTCGAACATGAAGCCTCCTGTGGCCGGGACCTCACGGCTCCCCCGCCCGGAACGCTTCATGCACCCGCTCCGAGGGCGCCGAGGGCGGGGCACGCGGAGAGGTGTCCTACGAGTTTCTATCTCCAATCTGGATTGTTCCTAGAATGGCCGGGTGAAGGACATCGACTCGATCGCGGTGTTGCAGGATCCGGTGCGGCGCCGCCTGTACGACTACGTGGCGGCGCAGGGTCGCGAGGTCGGCCGCAACGAGGCCGCCGAGGCGGTCGGGGTGGCGCGCACGCTCGCCGCGCACCATCTGGACAAGCTGACCGAGGCCGGGCTGCTGGACTGCGGCAGCCGCCGCCTGACGGGCCGCTCGGGGCCGGGGGCGGGCCGTCCCGCCAAGGTGTACACGCGGGCGCGGGTCGAGCGGTCGGTGTCGCTGCCCGCCCGCGACTACCGCACCGCCGCCGAACTGCTCGCGGAGGCCGCCGAACAGGCGGGACTGGACGCCGGGCTCTGTACGGCCGCCCGTCGCCGGGGTGAGGCCCTGCGCGGCTCGGCGGCGCCCTGCGGCGGCCTGGAAGAGGCCGTGGAGGTGCTGGCCGCCCGCGGCTACGAACCGTACCTGGAGGGCACCGGGAGCGCCGAGGGCGGCGAGGGGACGACCGGGGCTGCCGCACGCGTCGTCCGTATGCACAACTGCCCCTTCCACGCCGTCGCCGAGCGCTTCCCGCCACTCGTCTGCGGCATGAATCTCGCGCTGCTGGAGGGGTTGCTCGGCACGGACGGTCCCGTCCGCGCGCGGATGGACGCCCGGCCGGGTGAGTGCTGCGTCGTGGTCGAGAATTCTAAAAACAACGAAGATTGACATAGAAATGGGGGCGTGCTGGGATGAGGCCATGACCGCATCCGCGCATGCCGCCCACCTCGCCGAGCTCAACATCGCCACGCTCCGACACCCCCTCGACGACCCCCGCATGACGCCGTTCGTCGAGATGCTCGACCCGGTCAACGCCGCCGCCGACCACGCGCCCGGCTTCGTCTGGCGCCTCATGGAGGACGGCGCGTCCGACGCGACGGGCCTGCGCCCGGCGGGCGAGAACGTCATCGTCAACCTGTCCGTGTGGGAGAGCCAGGGGGCGCTGTGGGACTTCACCTACCGCAGCGGGCACCTGGAGGCGATGCGGCGGCGCCGTGAATGGTTCGACCGGCACGTCGAGGCCCACCTGGTGCTCTGGTGGGTCCCCGCCGGTCACCTCCCGACCGTCACCGAGGCCCTGGAGCGGCTGGCGCACCTGCGGGCACACGGCCCGTCCCCGCGGGCGTTCACCTTCACCTCCCCCTACACCGCGGCCGAGGCCGCCCAGCACGTCCGGACGGCGTCGCCGGTGCGGCCCGAGCCGGCGGCCCGGAGCGCCCGGCCGACGCCGGCCGGGGACTCGGCGGCGGTTTAGGTCACCCGAACACGACGACCACCGCAGGGGGTACGCCCTCGGTCCGAAGGCTCACACCGGGCAGCCACACCGAAGCAAACGTCCCATTTGCCCGATTATCCTGAAGTCGTGGAGTCGTACCCCACTCCGTCGAACAGTGATCACGGTGACCGGCGGCCGCCGGTCACCGGAGTGCGCCCGGAGATCCTCGCCTCCTGGCAGCGCTCGCAGTCCCTCGGCATCGACCAGGAGCGGGCGGCCCTGCCGATCGAGAGCGACCTGGATCCCGACTCCCGGCTGATCAGGGCTGCCGAGCCGGTGCTGACCCGCCTGTACGAGCGGTTCTCGGGCGTACCGGTGACCGTGGCGCTGGCCGACTCACGGGCGCACATCGTGGACCGGTGGGGCGACCCGGCGGGCCTGGAACTGATGGACGCCGCCTCCCTCGTGCCCGGCGCCAACGTCGACGAACGGTTCATGGGAACCAGCAGCGTGAGCATGGTGCTGAGCACCAGGGCGCCGTTCGTGGTCGTGGGCCACGAGCACTTCCTGCACGACCTCAAGGAGCTCACCTGCATGGCCGCGCCGGTGCGCGACCCGGTGGGCGGCACCGTGCGCGGCGCGGTCAACCTCTCCGTGCCCCGGGAGCTGGCCGAGCCCGGCATGGCACTGGTCCTCCAGGACGCCACCGAACGCATCTCCGAACGCCTGCTGGAGCTGAGCACGGCCCGCGAGGTGGAGCTCACGCACTCCTTCCGCCGGGCCATGGAGCGCGGCGGGCATGCCGAGCTGGACCTCGCGTCCGGAGAGCTGACCCGGCGCGGCGGACCGCCGCCCCGGCTGGCCCCGCAGGAGCGGATGCTCCTGCTGGAGCGCGCCGTCGAGCTGATCTCCTCGACCGGTGAGGCGTTCGCCCAGGTGCCGCTCGCGGGCAGGCGCGTGGCAGTCCTGCGCCGACGGGAGCTGCACCACGGCGACGCGGAGGGAGCGGCGGTCGAGGTCAGTTTCGCGGACGACGGCGGCACGGGCGCACCGGGTCCGGCCCCCGCGACCGCCTCCGGTGGTCCCGTGCCGCTCCCGGACGGCCCCGCCGGGGCGGCGGGAGCGATCGTTCCCGGCGCGGCGGCGGAACCGCACGCCACCGGGGCGACCGATGCGTGGCTGCTGCTCGTGGGCGAGCCGGGCGTCGGCCGGCTCGCCGCCGAGGCGCGCGGACGGCTGGCCCTGCTGAACGAGGCGGGTGTGCGCCTCGGCACCACCCTGGACCTGTGGCGTACCGCCGAGCAACTGGCGGAGATCGCCGTGCCGCGCTTCGCCGACCTGGTCGTCGTCGACGTGGTCGAGGGCGTCCTCGCGGGCGAGGAGCCACCCCCGGGACCGCTGCGCCCCGGCGTACCGCTGCGCCGGGTGGCCGCCTGGGCCGGCGAGGACTCCCGCGACCTCCCGGACGGCGGGGTGAACGAGCCCGTCGGCTACCCCGCCGGTACGCCCCAGGCCCGGTGCCTTCGGACCGGGCAGCCGGTCACGGACTCGGTGGTGACCGCCGCCCTGGCCGGGCACCCGGCCGGCCGGCTGCACCCCGTCGGCTTTCTCGGCGAGGGCGTGCACTCCTACCTCGGCGCTCCGCTGTCCGCGCGGGGCTCCGTCCTCGGCCTGGCGGGGTTCTACCGCCGCGGCAGGACGAGGCCGTACGAGCAGGACGACCTGACGCTGGCGGGCGAGCTGGCGGCCCGTGCCGCGATCAGCATGGACAACGCCCGCCGCTACCGCCGGGAGCATCACGCCTCCCTCACCCTGCAACGCAGCCTGCTGCCGCATGCCCTCCCCCGGCTGAGCACCGTAGACCTCGCCTCCCGCTATCTGCCCGCGGACGCCAGGTCCGGTGTGGGCGGGGACTGGTTCGACGCGATCCCACTGTCCGGCATGCGCGTGGCGCTGGTCGTGGGTGACGTGCCCGGAAACGGGCTCCAGGCTGCCGCGACCATGGGCCGGCTGCGTACGGCGGTACGGACACTGGCGGGTCTGGACCTCCTGCCCGAGGAGGTGCTGGCCCACCTGGACGACCTGGTCAGCCGTACCCCCGACGAAGGCGCCGGCGAACAGGACCCGGCGACGGGGACGACCTGCCTGTACGCGATCTACGACCCGGTGTCGTGCCGGTGCACGGCCGCGACGGCAGGTCATCCGCCGCCCGCTCTGCTGACGCCGGACGGCGAGGCACGGCTGATCGGCCTCCCGACCGGTCCGCCCCTCGGACTCGGCGGGATCCAGCCGTACGAGTCCGCCACCGTCGGCCTGCCCGCGGGCAGCCTGCTGACGATGTACACCGACGGCCTGCTGAAGGAGAGCCGCGGCTACGAGGACACCGAGGCGCGCACCGCGCAACTGCTGGCCTCGCTGAACCTCGCCGATGGGGAACTGGAGGACACCTGCGACCGGGTCACCGGCGCCCTGCTGCCCAGCGGTCCGTACGACGACGTGGCCCTGCTGCTGGCCCGTGTGCACGCGCTGCCCGAGGACCGGATGGCGTCCTGGGAGCTTCCGTCCGACCCCGCGGCCGTGGCCCGCGCCAGGGCGCTGACCCGTGCTCAGCTCGCCGCCTGGGGCATGTCGGAGCTGGACTTCAACACCGGGCTCGTGGTCAGCGAACTGGTCACCAACGCCGTGCGGTACGGCGGTCAGGGGCCGGTGGGCCTGCGGCTGCTGCGCGACGACTCGCTGATCTGCGAGGTCTCCGACAGCAGCAACACCTCGCCGCGCATCAGACGCGCGGCCACGACCGAGGAGGGCGGGCGCGGCCTGTTCCTCGTCGCGCAGTACACCAAGAGCTGGGGTGCCCGCTACATGCCGCAGGGCAAGACGGTGTGGGCCGAGCAGGTTCCGCAGCCGGAGCAGCCCGCGCCCGAGACGGACGAGCAGGCGCTGCTGGCCATGTTCGACGACCCCGGCTGACCCGCCGGCCTGCACCCGGCCGTGCCGCTGCCGGGCTGTTCACGGGGTGAGTTCCTGCTGGTGGCCGCCGCGCCACTCGGTGAGCAGGACGGTGGCGTCGTCCTCGAATCCGCCGTGGTGGTGTTCCATGAGGGCGGCCATCAGGCGGCGCAGCGTCTCGTGGAGGGTGTGCCGGCCGGAGTGGTGGAGGCGGATGAAGTCGACGAACCGGTCCCGGCCGAACTCCGTCCCGAACCTGTCGCGTGCCTCCACGACGCCGTCGGTGTACAGCAGCAGGCGGTCGCCGGGTTCCAGTTGCTCGGTGGCCATGGTGACCGGCAGGCCGAGACCGGCGCCCATGGGACCGGCCGGCGGGCAGGCCAGTTCGGTGGTCCAGCGGTTGCCGCGGATCAGGAGGGGCAGGTGGTGACCGCGGTTGATCCAGGTGAGCCGACCGCTGTCCATGTCCAGGTCGGCCAGGATGCCGGTGACGAAGCGGCTGGTGCCGAACTGCTCGATCAGGGTCTCGTCCACCAGCCGCGTGGTCTCGGTCAGCGACGCACCCTGACGGCGGGCGTTGCGGCAGGCGGCCACCGCCACGTTCGCGGTGATGCCGGCGGTGGTGTCGTGCCCCATGGCGTCGAAGACGCCCAGGTGGAGGGTGCTGCCGGCCACCGCGTAGTCGAAGGCGTCGCCGCCCACCTGGTAGGCCGGCTCCATCACCGCGCCGACGGTGGCGTCACGGCCCGCGTAGGCGGGCGGCGGGGTGAGGTTCCACTGCATCTCCGCGGCCACGTTCATCGGCTCCGTCCGCACCAGCCGCGCGTAGGAGTCGCTGAAGGACCGCTTGCTCAGCAACAGCAGGGCAGTCATCGACGCCAGATCGCGCAGGGCCCCGCGGACGGACTCCCCGTCGGTGTCGGTGTCGGCCCGCAGCACGCCCAGGCGCTCCACACCGTCGGTGATGGCCACCCACCACCGCCGCCCGCCCGGACGCTCGGACGCCCCTTCCCCTCCGGGCTCGGGAAGCAGTTCCACACGCCGGTAGGCCTGGCCGGGCAGACTGCCCGACACGGTGTACTCCTGACCGCTGCCTCCGGCATCCGGCCCCTGCCCGGTGAGTCGGCGCAGCACCGTCTCCCGGATGTCCACCACGAAGAGGGCCACGTCGTGCATGCCGGCCACGGCGGCGTACTCGGCGATCATTGTCGGAAGCTGTTCGAGCGTAGCCGTGTGACTGGCCTGCATCAGCCGCACCAGCGACGCCGCGCTGCTGTCAGTCACGACCTGTACCCCCTCGCGGGGCAGGCTCGGCCGCACACGCCATCGGCGGACGTGCCGCTTCGCGTCCATCTCGTGGCCCCTCAGGTGTCCTCGCTGACACCCGGGTACCCGCTCCCGGGCGGCACGCGCGGGCCGGCGGAGACAATCCCTCGGAGTTCCGGCGGCTGCCGGCCGCGACGGGCCGCTTGATCGGGGGCGGCGGGCGACCGCAGGCGCCCGGCGACGGCGTGCGACGCCGGTCAGGACGTCCGGGCCTGGCCGAGCTGGCGCTGGAGGCTCCTCGTGAGGTGCTCCGTCATGGCGTCCGCGGCGCGGTCGGGCTTGTGGCGCAGTATCGCGCGTACGACGCGTTCGTGTTCCGCGAGCGTCGGGGCGTCGGCGTTGCCCGCGCTTCTGATGCGGAAGACATGCAGGTGGGAATGGAGCCGCTCCACCGCATCGGCGAGCAGCGGACGTTGTGAGGCCGCCGCGATCGTGTCGTGGAAGCGCTGGTCCAGGGCGGCGAAGCCGCGGTAGTCCGCGTACCGCCCCGCCGGCCCCGGGTGGGTCTGCATCTCCTCCACGAGCCGCTCAAGGGCGTCGAGTTGCTCCTCGGTGGCGTGGGCGGCGGCGAGGGCCGCCGCTCTCGGTTCCAGCAGGAGCCGCATCTCGAAGAGCTGCTCCAGGCCCTCGCGCGTCAGCAGTTCTGTCGCCCGGTACCCGGACAGCGACCTCTTGGTCACGAGCCCGTCGGACTCCAGCCGGGCCAGCGCCTCGCGGACGGGCGTGGGCGAGACGCCCAGAGCGCGCGACAGCGCTTCGATCCCCACGCGGGCACCCGGAGCGATCTCATGGTCCATGACCATGGCTTTGATCTGCTCGTAGACGCTGTCCGAGAGAACCTGGCGCCCGTGCTGTGGCATCCGTTCTCCTGCTCCTGATGCTCCAGGTGGTCGGGACGAACGCAGTTTACCGAGGTGAGGGCGCTGCCCGTCCCCGGGTCGGCCGGGATGCGGGACCGCGGTGCCGGCCTGGCGGCGGGCCCGGCCCACAGGGCCGCCGACGAGGCGCCGCGGTCCCGGTGGCCGCTCACCGCACCCCGTCGGCAGCCGTCGGCGGACGACTCCAACCGCTCCGGGCGAACCCTGACCGCTCGCGTCACGCACGCCGTTCCGCCTCCCCTTCCGCGGTCACCGCCGAACGCGCACGGTCGTGGATGACGCGGATGATCCGGCCGCTCATCCGTTCGTAGTCGCCGTCGTTGTCGACCTCACCGCGGATGCGGTGGCCGGCCATGACGAGGACGCGGTCCGCCAGCGTGATCATCTCGGTGAGGTCGCTGCTGATGAGCAGGATCGGCAGACCTTCACGGGCCAGCTCCCACAGGAGCCGGTGGAAACCGTGCTTGGTGCGCACGTCGACGCCCACGGTCGGTTCGTCGACGATCAGCAGGCGGGTGTCGGCCGCGAGCCACTTCGCCAGGCTCACCTTCTGCTGATTGCCGCCGGACAGCTCACCGGCGTTCTGCTCAAGGCCCGAGAGGCGAATGCCCAGGCGGTCGACCAGGTCCTGTGCCACTGTCCGCTCCTCGGCGGCGGAGACGAACCCCAAGGCCCTGGCCAGCTTCCTCCACACGGTGACCGTGATGTTGCGGTGGATGGGCTGTTCGAGGAAGAGGCCCTCCTCCTTGCGGTTCTCGGTCAGGTAGCCGATGCCGAACTCGTGCAGCGCCTGGCGGGGCGAGGCGATCCGGGCCGGCTTCCCGTGCATCCTGATCTCACCGGCGGTGATCCGGTCCAGGCCCAGTACGGCCTTGACCAGTTCGCTGCGCCCGGCGCCGACGAGGCCGTAGAGGCCGACGATCTCGCCGGGCCGCACCTCCAGGGAGATGTCGCGGTGGCCGCCGGCGGTGCAGACGCCGTCGAGCGCGAGGACCGGGGCGGCCGTACGGTCCGGGGTGCGTGGCCGCATCCCGGTCGCCGTGTGCGCGCGTCCCACCATCAGGTTCACGATGTCGTCGTGGGTGTGACCGGCGAGCGGAGCGGACTCCAGCACGGATCTGCCGTCGCGCAGCACGGTGACGGTGTCGCAGAGCGCGAAGACCTCTTCCAGCTTGTGGCTCACGAAGACGACGCACGTGCCGCGGGCCGTCAGCCGCCGGACGACGCCGAAGAGGCGGTCGGCCTCCTGCGGGGACAGCGAGGCGGTCGGCTCGTCGAGCAACAGCACCCGGCTGTCGGTGTGGAGCGCCTTCGCGATCTCCACCAACTGCTGCTGGGCCACCGACAGTTCCCGCACCGGCCGGAGCGGGTCGAGGTCCAGACCCAGCTCGGCCAGGCAGCGCACGGCGGGCGCGCTCATCGCCCCGCGGTCGACGAACCCGCGACGCGCAGGAGGGCTCTGCAGCGTGATGTTCTCCGCCACCGAGAAGTCGGGGATGAGGTTGCGTTCCTGGTGGACGACGCCGATGCCGGTCCGGGCGGCCTCCAGCGGCGAGCGCAGGCGGACCTGTGCGCCACGCCAGGTGAGCCGGCCGCCGTCGGGTGCGTGCACGCCGGTCAGGACCTTGATGAGGGTGGACTTCCCCGCACCGTTCTCGCCCAGCAGCGCGTGCACGGATCCGGCCGTCAGGCGCAGTCCGACGCCGTCCAGGGCCCGTACTCCGGGGAAGACCTTGACGATCTCCTGGCCTTCGAGAAGGACGTCGCTCATCGCCCGCCTCCCGCGTTCGGCAGGACGGTGCCGGCCGTCGGTCCCCGGCCGGCCGGTGCCGGCGGGGTACGCCCGGGCGCCTTCGCCTTCTTCTCCAGATGCGACTGCCGGACCCGGCCGCCGACCACCGTGCCGAGCACGACCAGCCCGATGAGGAAGTTCACCCAGCTCGGGTCGAGCGAGAACTGGGCGCGGGCGGCGTCGATGAGCCGCATCACGAACGCCGCCAGCACTGTGCCGGAGACCGCGACGGTGCCGCCGCCGAGCCCGACGCCTCCGATGATCGGGGCGGCGAAGCTCGGCAGCAGCCAGTCTCCGCCCACGCTGCGGTTGACGCCGGGCAGTGACGCCGTCGCGGTCACGGCGGCGACGCCGACCAGGAGGCCGGACAGGGTGTGCGCGAGCACGATCTGCCGGTCGGTGGAGATGCCGGACAGCCTCGCCGCCGACGGGTTGCCGCCTGCCGCGAGGAGTCGCCGGCCGGCGGTGGCGCGGTACAGGAACACGGCCAGGAGGGCCGCCGCGGCGAGTGCGGTGAGGAACACCAGCGGGAGGTTCAGCGGAGCGGCCCGGCCGAGGTCCTTCAGGGCCGGCGAATAGCCGTCGACGGTGCGTGTGCCGGCCAGCCGGTACTGCACGCCCAGCAGGATGGTCATCACACCGAGCGTGACGATGAAGCCGTTGATCCGTGTGGTCACGATGAACACACCGGTCACCAGACCGGCCAGCGTCGCCGCGAGGAGTCCGGCCGCCACCGCGACGGGTGCCGGGACACCGCCGTCGGCCATCAGGACGCCCATCAGACAGGCCGTGCAGCCCCCCAGGGCACCGACGGCGAGGTTGAGCTGTCCGACGCACAGGGCGACCATCTGGGCCAGCCCGATCAGGACCGGCGTGGCCAGGTACTGGAGGAAGGTGCGTACCGACGGTCCGTGGAAGAACTCGCCCGACGAGGCGATGCCCAGGGCCAGGTATCCGCCGAGGGTGACGCAGGCCAGCGTCATGGTCGTGGAGCGGGAGAAGCGGCGCAGGGCCGCGCCGGTCCGGGTTCCGTACTCATGGCTCGTGATCATGTGGAGCGCACCACCTTGCGGTAGGACACGACGGCGTGCACCCGGTCGGCCGACAGGGCCAGCAGGAGGACGCAGCCGAGGTAGATGTTCAGGCTCTCCAGGCCGACGCCGAGCAGGTCGAGGCCCTTGCGGATGACCGCGACGAGGGAGGTGCCGAGCAGCGCGCCGAGGACGGAGACGACCCCGCCGGTGAGGAGGGTGCCGCCGAGGACCGCGCCGAGGAACGAGGGGAGCATGAAGTCGTCTCCGATGGACGCGCGGAACGTGCCGGTGCTGACGGCGGCCATGAATCCGGCGAGCGCGGCGAGCAGTCCGGACAGGGTGTGCGCGAGGATCACCCGGCGGCCCGTGGGGATGCCCGACAACTCGGCCGCCGCCGGGTTGGCCCCTGTCAGCAGCAGCTCCCGGCCCAGGCGGGTGCTGGTGTACAGGAATCCCAGGCCGACCAGTGCCAGCACCGTGAACTGCGCCAGCTGCGGCACGGCCGGGGATCCGCAGACGCGGCCGACGCAGATGTCGGCGAGTGAGGTGGAGCGCAGGTCCAGCAGTCCGTTCGGCCGCGTGGTGAAGGCCGCGTTCTCGGTCAGCGCCGAGTAGAGCAGGGAGACCAGTCCCATCAGCGCGAAGTCCATGGCCAGGGTGACCACGAACGAGCTGACTCCGGTGCGGGCGATGATCCAGCCCGTCAGGCAGCCGATGGCGGCCCCGGCGAACAGGCAGACCAGCAGGCCGAGTTGCAGCGGAAGATGCAGCCGGTCGTAGCCAAGGCCGGCGAAGAGGGCGCCGAAGGCCGCCATCCGGCCGACGGCGAGGTTCATGTGCCCGACGGAGAGGACGGCCGTCTGGGCGAGCGCCACCACGGTCAGCGTGGAGATGTCCCGCAGCAGGGGGAACAGCACGAGCCGCTGGTCGAGGAATGCCGGCCGCAGGACGCCGAACAGTGCGGCGAGGGCGACGGTGAGCACCAGGAGACCGAGCCGCTGGTCCACCCAGAACGGCAGCCGCTGCCGGGGGCGCCGTGCGCCGCCCGTTCCGTCGGCCTCGTGCTCCGGTGCCGTGACGGGTGTGTTCATGCCACCCTCCTGTCGTCGACGGCGTCCATGTCCCAGTCGATCCCGATACCCGGCACGTCCGGTGCCACCGCCATTCCGTCACGGACCGTCAGCTCGGTGCGGGTCACCGCCCGCAGCTGCGGGATGTACTCGACGAACGTGCCGTTGGGCACCGCGGCGGCCAGGCTGACGTGCAGTTCCATCAGGAAGTGCGGGCAGACCATGGCGTTGTGGCTCTCCGCCGTGTGGGCCACCTTCAGCCACGGCGTGATGCCGCCGACGCGCGCGGCGTCGACCTGCACGACAGAGGCGGCGCCCGACTCCAGGTACGTGCGGAACTGCATGGCGGAGTACAGGGATTCACCGACAGCGACGGGGATTCTCGTCGCGGCCGCCAGGCGGGCGTGTCCGCTGACGTCGTCGGCCGGAAGAGGCTCCTCCAGCCAATATGGCCCGTAGGGTTCGAGGGCAGCGGCCAGGTGGAGGGCCGAGGACACGGTCTGCGACTGGTTGGCGTCGGTCATGATGTGCATCGACGGGCCGACCGCCTCGCGGACGGCGCGCAGCCGCTCGGCGTCCTCGGCCGCGTGCGGCTTGCCCACCTTGATCTTGACGCCCGCCCATCCGGCCCGCTGGGCCTCGCGCGCCGATCGGACCAGGTCGTCGGTGCTCAGGTGGAGCCAGCCGCCCTCGGTGTCGTAGAGGGGGACCTCCTGGCGGTGACCGCCGGCCAGCCGCCACAGCGGTTCACCGGCGCGCTTGCACCGCAGGTCCCACAGGGCGGTGTCCACGGCCGCGAGGGCCAGGGAGGTGATGGCCCCGGTGGTGGTGGCCCGGGTCGCGGCGAACAGCCGCTGCCACAACGCCTCGACGTTACGGGCGTCCGCTCCGGCGAGGAGGGGCAGCAGGTGGTCCCGGAGCAGGGCGAGGACGGACGATCCGCCGGTGCCGATCGTGTAGGCGTAGCCGGTTCCCCGCAGTCCGTCCGCGGTGGTGATCTCGACGAGGATGGTCTCCTGCTTGACGAAGGCCTGCACGGCGTCCGTGCGGTCCTTCTCCACCGCGATGTCGGCGAGCAGCGCGGTGGCGGTCGTGATGGTGGTCATCGGGCGAGGTCCGCTTTCCGTAGGGCCGTCGGTGGTCACTCGCAGACGAGGAACGTGTCCGCGAACTCCTTCTTGAGCTGCTCGGTCTTCGCCTTCCTGGCCGAGTCGTAGGTGTCCGCGTTCGCCTTCGTGACGACGAACGAACCGGAGTCGATGGTCTGGCCCGGGTGGCGCATGGTGCACTGCCTGGTCTGCAGCAGTGCCAGCGCCCAGGTCCCTACCTCGGCCTGTCCCACGGGGTTCTGGACGACGGTCGCGGCGACGGAGCCGTCCTTGATCGCGCCGAGGATCCTGGCGTCGTCGTCGATGGCGACGACCTTGGCCGCGGACCCGGAGCTCCTGACCGCGTCGGCGGCGGCGACGGCGGGGTTGTAGGCGGTGGTGACGATGCCCTGGATCCGGTTGCCCTTGGCCGCGAGAAGGTCGGAGACCGCCTTCTGCGCGGTCTGCAGGTCCTTGTCGACGTCCGTGATGGTCTGCAGCAGCCTGACCTTGCCTCCGGACTCCTTCACCGCCTTGGCCACGCCTTTGATGCGCAGTTGGGTGTTGGCGTCCACGTTGTTGCCGGTGAGGTGGACGAGCGTGCCCTTGCCGCCCATCGCGTCGATCGCGGCCTCGGCCGCCTTGTACGCGGCGACCTCCACGTCCGTGGACAGGCAGAAGTCGGCCTTGTCGGTGGGGCCGGCCGGGCAGGAGGCGAGCGAGGCCACGGCGAAGCCCTGGGATCTGAGGTCCGCGAAGGTGGTGTTGATGTCGGTGGGCGAGACGCCGAAGATGCCGAACGCGTTGTATCCGCGGGCCGCCAGGGTGGAGACCAGGTTGTCCTGCTTCTGCTGGTCCCACTCGGAGGTCTCGTCGAAGGTCACGTCCCCGAGGCCGTACTCCTTCTTCGCGGCGGCGCCCGCCTCCTTCCACGGCTGGAAGTAGGGGTGGGCGCCGCCGGGCACGAGGGCCACCTTGACGCCCGACCCGTCGGCCAACTCGGCCGTTCCCGTGCCGGCCTTGCCGGATGCGACGGCCTGGGTGCCGGACTCGGCACCGGAGTTCTTGATGGTGCAGGCCGCCGGGGCCGCCATGAGCACGGCGGCGGCAAGCCCTGAGAGGACGGAACGGGTCGGGGGACGCATCTCCACCACTCCCCAGAATCAAATAGGAAATCGGTAGGGGCGATGCTTGGTCACCCGGAGCTGCCCGTCAACCCCCCGGACGGCACGATCGATGCGAGCCGCCCGGCACTGCCTGCTCTTCCCCCTTCTCAGCTGGGAGTTAGGCATGACGAGGGGAGGTGGTGGATCGGACTTGCGGTGGCCGACCGATTGACTGTCGTCACATCAGACGGATCAAAACCCTATAGGAACGAGGACGTTCGGTGCTGGCCCTCGACCGTGCCGGGAACGGCCGAGATACCGCCGGTATCGCAAGAGCACAACCTTGAATCCACTGTCAACATCCGTACACGGCTTACCGTTTCACAGGCGTGAGGCACCCTCAGTAAGCACTTCCGAAGAAGTATGGTTTTTTCATTGACAGCGGAAAAGAGTGACGCCTAGGTTTCCGGCCATGCGCCCGACCTCTCCCCGTGAGTCGGTCCCCACCATGACTCCGGCCGCTTCCCTGGTCTTCACCACGCTGCTCTCCCACGGCCCGCTCACCCGGGCCGAGGTCGCGCGGCGGACCAGCCTCTCCGCAGCCGCCGTCACCAAGGCGGTCCGTCCGCTGATGGAACTCGGCTACCTGGTCGAGGGCGTGGACGAAGCGGCGCCGCCCGCGCTGGGACGCCCGGCCAGCCTCGTGTGGGTGGACGGCGGGAGGGCGCTGTTCATCGGGATCAAGGTGACGGGCGACGAGATCATCGCCGTACTGGCCGACCTGTGCTGCCGTATCCGCATGTCCCGGCACGTCCCGCTCACGGGCCGCGAGCCGGAGGCGGTGCTCCCCGCCGTCACCGCGCTGGTACAGGAGTTGCTCACCGAGGCCGTCGGATTCGGCGTGCGGGTGCGGGGGCTGGGCATCGCGATCTCGGGGGACGTGGACCGGGCCGAGGGTGTGGTCCGCTACTCGCCCTTCCTTGAGTGGCGAGACGTACCGCTCGCCGAACTCGCCGCCGCCGCGACCGGGTTGCCGGTCACGGTCGACAACGACGTGCGGGCGCTCACGGTCGCCGAGCACTGGTTCGGGGCCGGAGTCGGACTCTCCCACTTCGCCCTGGTGACCGTGGGCGCCGGCATCGGCTGCGGCCTGGTGGTGCACGGACGGGTGGTGTCGGGCGCGCACGGCGTGGCCGGCGAGATCGGGCATCTCTCCCTCGACCCCCTCGGCCCGCCGTGCCACTGCGGCAACCGGGGATGCGTGGAGGCGATCGCTGCGGACCCCGCGATACTCCGCGCGGTGCGCGCTGCGACCGGCAGGCAGGTCGCCGACATCGCCGCGGCACTGGATCTGGCCCACCGCGAGGACCCCGGGGCCCGAGCGGTGTACGCACGGGCCGGGGAAGCCATCGGAAAGGCGATCGGCTCCCTGGCGAACATCCTGGGCCCCGAGCGGGTGATCATCTCCGGGGAGGGCCTGGCCGCGTACGACCTCTTCGCCGAGGGCATCCGGGACGCGTTCGCCGCGTCCGCTTTCGGTGCCGCTGCGCGGTGCGACGTGGTGACGCGCCCTCTCCCCTTCGAGGAGTGGGCACGCGGGGCCGCGGCCACCGCGATCCAGTCCTTCATGGGATCGGACACGTATGAGGAGCAGCCCATGACACTGCAGAGCCGCAGCCCGTAGAGCCCCGACGCGTCCGGCCGCCGAACGGCCCCGGGCGCCGGCCTGTTCCGGGGCCCGGCCCCGCC